>NZ_JAKUSO010000020.1:0-54962 GCF_022449305.1 Oceanibaculum sp.
GATGCCGGGCCCGCCCCACTCGATGCCGTCCACAACCTTTCGCTCCAGCGCCGGGAACACTTCCGAACCCGCCATGACGACAGTGGAGGCGCCCAGTTCGGTCGCGATCTCGGCCCAGGCACCGGAGGTGCGGACCTTCATGCCCTTGTAGTCCTCAAGCGTGCGCACCGGCTTGTGCGAATGCATGAAGATTTCGGTTTCCAGAATGCCGCAGGGAACAACAACGCCGTTCGAGACTTCCTGGCGCCACTACTTCCACAGCTCGGCGCCGCCGGCATTGTACAGCCAGAGCATGTATTCTTCCGGCGTCAGGCCGCCCGACCAGCCGCCGAAGATGACGCCTGTACGGTCGATGCCCCAGTCATAGGCAGGCCAGTTGTGACCGACCTCGGCGACGCCACTCTGCACCGTCTCGGTGACTTTGAGCGCGCTGCCCAGGGTGCCGGCGGGGAATACGTTAATCTTCACCCGGCCATCGGTCATCTGGCCGACCAGTTCGGCGAAGCGCTTCGCACCCAGATCAATCCAGTGGCCGCCGGCCCAGGGGGTGGCCATGCTCCACTCGACATTTTGCGCCTTGGCGGCCGGCACCAGGGAAATGCCGACAGCCAGAGCAGCGCCCGCGGCCAGGGTACGCAAACCTGCCTTTTTCCAGAACGTCATCGAATAGCCTCCTGCTGTTTGGGAATTATTTTGATGCCGGTTTCAGGGAACCGTTATGAAAAGACTAACTGACAAGTTTGTCAGGTGTCCATTCGGATACATAAGGAAGGGATAAAATTTCTCGCACTTGCGAGAAGGCCGCCCGGTCAGCTGGTCCAGAGGCCGCCGGTGATGTTGATCGACTGGCCGGTCATGTAGTCGGATTCGTCCGACGCCAGGAAGCAGACCAGCCGCGCGACATCGTTCGGCAGGCCCAACCGGCCCATCGGGATGGTATTCACCCGGTCCTTCGCCATCGGCAGGCCCAGTGCCTGATGCTGCGCTTCCGATTCGTCGCGCATCTTTGTCTCGACGATCAGGCCTGGGCAGACCGCATTCACGGTGATGCCGTGCGGCGCCATCTCCATCGCCAGGCTCTGCGTCACGCCGATGACCGCGAACTTGCTGGCGCAATAGGCGCTGTAATTGGCAATCGCCTTCTTGCCGAGCCAGGAGGCCATGTTGATGACCCGGCCCTGCCTGCGGGCCACCATGCCGGGCAGCACCGCGCGGCAGGTCCAGAAGATGCCGTCCACATTCACGGCGAAGCTGTCGCGCCAGTCCTTCGGGTCCATCTCGGTGAGCGCACCGAGGCGCAGGATGCCGGCGCTGTTCACCAGCACATCGACATGGCCCAGCGCCTTCACGAGCTGACCGGCCGCCGCCGTGACCGAGGCCTCGTCGGTGACGTCGCCGACCGCGATATGGGCGTCGCGGCCCAGCGCGCGTACCGCTGCCGCCGTCTCCTCCGATGGCTCGCGGTCCAGCAGGCCAATGTCGCAGCCTTCCCTGGCGAGGCGCAGGGCCGTGGCGCGGCCGATGCCATTGGCTGCCCCTGTGATAAGCGCCTTCCTGCCGGTGAGTTCGTACATGGCGGTCAGTCTTCCTTTGTTGTGACGATGGATGAAAAAGCGGCATTGCGGCCGGCGATCCGGCCCGAGGCGAACGCCCAGCCCAGATGGTGGCCATGACCTTCGAGCAGCAGCCCGCCCTGCCCGGCGGAGCCGGCGGCAAACAGACCGGGGACCGGCTGTTCACCGGCACCGATAACGGCAAGGTCAGGAGTGACGCGCAGGCCGCCTTCGGTAAAGACGACCCAGGGCCTCGCGGGGCCGAGCGCATAATAGGGACCGGCACCGAAGGCGGGCCGGCCCTTGCGGTCACCCGCATTATACTCGGCGACTGTCGCGGCCAATGCCGCCGCGGACACACTGATCTTTACAGCCAGCGCCTCCAGCGTTTCCGCCTTGTGAGTGATGTCGCGGCGATTGCGGGCATAGTC
The DNA here is from genome assembly GCF_022449305.1 of Oceanibaculum sp. NCBI lineage: Bacteria > Pseudomonadati > Pseudomonadota > Alphaproteobacteria > Rhodospirillales > Oceanibaculaceae > Oceanibaculum > Oceanibaculum sp. Next base: position 1,985 of record NZ_JAKUSO010000020.1, read on the forward strand.
CGGCAGATAGGCATAGGCGACGCCGGGCGCGGTGGAGACGTAATGCGGCCAGCCGACGAACTTCGCCGCCATCGCGCCATCCAGCAGGATGAAGGCGGTCTGGTCCGTCTGCTTCGCCATCGCATATTCAGGCTTCGCCAGCTCGTCACAGAAACGCTGGCCTTCCCGGTTCACCATAATCCCGCCCTCGCGGAACAGCCCGTGCGAGGGAGCGAGGTAGGTGGTGACGAAGGACATCAGGAAGGGCCGCAGCAGGGATGCAGGCAACGCATCCATCATCAGCTTCACCAGCCGGGCGAAGGCCGGAATCGGCGGAACCTTCATGATCCAGCTGGCGCGCGGCGGGGCAATAAAGCGGATTTCCGGCCCCCAGGCGAGATCGCCATTGGCGACGCTGGCGCCGATCTCCTCGCCCAGCTTCTGGCCGTCGCCGGTGCTGGTGGTGTTGATTGCCGGGATGCCGGCCATCTCCGGCGGCAGGTGCCGGCCCCGAAAGGCATCCTCGGCGGCGCTGATATCGCCGGTCGCCAGCACCACACCGCGCCGGGCACGGATGATCTCCGACCCGCCCGGCCCTTCCACCTGCATGCCGACCGCGCGGCCATCCTCGATAATCAGGCGGCGCGCGGCGCAGGAGGTGCGGATGACCACGCCCTCGCGCCGGCAATGGCGGGAGAGCTGATGGATGAACGCGCCGGAATGCGGCAGCACCTGATGCAGTCGCGGCACCCGGTGCGGCGGTTCCGGCACCGGCTTCATGAAGACAAGGCCGAGGTCCGTGAGGAAGCGCATGGTTTCCGGCATGGCATCGACCAGAATCCGGCGCAGCACCGGATTGTCGCGGTTGGCCCGGTCGCCATGGAATTTCGGCATATCCTCGAAATGCGCGTCGGGTTCGTCCTCGATGCCGGCCTGGCGCTGCTGCAGCGTGGCGCTAGCGCAGATCGACCCGACCGACATGCCGGACGTCCCGCCCAGCTTCGGGTTCTTCTCGATGAGTACGACCGAGCGGCCCAGCCTTGCCGCCGACAGGGCGGCCATCAGCCCGGTACCGCCGCCGCCCGCCACCAGAACATCCGTCTCGCTGACCCGCATCGCCTACACCCTTTCGTCGAGGGCCGCTGGATCGCCCAGCAGGGCGGCGGCAAAGGCGCTTTGTATCGCCGGCATCGCCTTGCCGGCCCGGCGGGCATCGCCGATCACTTCGACCGTCTGGCCGGGCCGGGCCGGGAACCGGCTACCCGTCGCATAGCGGGCGCGGTGATAGAACCAGTCGCGGAGGCCCGGCCGGGTCATCAGTCTGGCGAGGCCCGGCCATTTGCCGGCCCCGGCACGCAGCAGGGCAGGAACAGCGAGGCCAAGACCATGGCGGTAGGCGGCACCCGTCGCCACGACGACTCGGTCGAAGCCGTCCAGCAGCGCCGGATCACTCGTGACATCGGTGCCGGTGCGAATGACGACTCCCTTGTCGCGGCAGTCGCGCTCCAGCGCCGCGATATAGGCCCGGAAGCTGCCTTCGCGGGTCTCCACCTCCTGAAATTTCGGCGCGAGGCCTGCAAGGTTGAAACTGCCGCCCAGCTGGTCGCCGCGCTCGAACAAGGTCACCTGATTGTCTTCCGCGACCAGCGAGGCGTAGCTAAGGCCGGCTGGCCCGCCGCCGACCACCGCGATCTTCTCACCGCCCGGCGGCCGTCCGTTGGCAAACAGCAGCTCCCGCCCGACCGTCGGGTTCACAAGGCAATGCAGCCTGCCGCCGCCGCGCATGCCATCAACGCAACTGTTGCAGGCGAGGCAGCGCCGCACGGCCTTGCCGGCTTTCGCCTTGTTCACCCAGTCGGGATCAGCCAGCAGCGGGCGGCCGAGCGCGATGAAATCGACTTCGCCGGATTCGACCGCCTGCCGGGCGAGGGCCGGGTCGCCCAGATTGCCGACGGCAATGACCGGGACGGCAACCGCCCGCTTGATCTTGCGCGCGAAATCGAGGAACGGCGCCTCGCCCATCCACATTGGAGGGATCATCCGCGCGGCGGAGGGAAGCGAGCGGTAATGCCCAGCCGAGACATGGATGGCGTCGGCCCCGGCCTCGGCGGCCCAGACCGCGATCTGGAACCCGTCCTTGAAGGGCAGCCCCTCCGGGAAATAATCCTCCACCGTCAGCCGGTAGATCACGCCGATATCCGGCACGTCCGCCTTGATCCGCCGGGTGATCTCCAGCCCGAAGCGTGCCCGGTTTTCCAGGCTGCCGCCATATTCGTCGGTGCGGATATTCTCGGCCGGGGTGTGGAACTGCGAGATCAGATAGCCATGCGAGGCATGGATCTCCACGCAGTCGAAGCCGGCACGCCTTGCCCGGTCGGCGGCTTCGACATAGGCGCGGATAGTCTGTTCGATGCGCGCCTTCGTCATCGCCTCCGGCACGATGGTCTCCATCGTGATCTCAAGCACCGGATGCGGCACGGCAGACGGCGCGATAGGCGTTTCGCCGCAGATATCCTTGCGGGTGTGGCCGCCGCCATGGCCAAGCTGGATGCTGGCGGCGGAGCCTTCCTCATGGATCATCGCAACCAGCCGGCTCAGGCCCGGCAGGAACCGGTCGTCATAGAGGCCAAGCTCGTGGAAGCGGTGCCGCCCGACCTTTTCCGGCGCCGCCATCTCCACGGTGATGAGGCCGACGCCGCCGCGCGCGCGGGCCCGGTAATAGGCCATGCCGTCCTCGGTGACGAAGCCCTCCGCATCGGCGGCGCGGGTCGTCATCGAGGCCATCACGACGCGGTTGGGGAGCGTCGCCGGACCGATCCGGCCCGGCGCGAACAGGTCGGCCATGGTCGGGGCGCCTTACTCGGCGGCGAGCGGTATCGCCCCGTCGCGGCCGATGCCGGCCTCGGCCAGTGCCGCGCGCAGGCGCGACAGCTCACCCGCCGACAGCTTCATCAGCGGCGGGCGCATCACCGCCTTCTCCGCCCGGCCCAGCATCACCAGGCATTCCTTCATGCGGTTGTGCATGTCGAGGAAGGGCGGAGAATAGAAGGCCTGCGCCAGCGGATAGATGCGGTCGTTGATCGCCTGCGCCTTCGTCAGATCCTTGGCCTGCACCGCCTCGAACAGCGCCACCTGAAGATCGGGGATCACGCTGCCGGCACCGGACAGCAGCCCGCCGGCGCCCATGGTCAGCGAGGCCATCAGCCAGGAGGAATGGGTGGTCAGCACCGTCACCGGGCGCGGCAGCTTCTGGAAGGTGCGGATGTGCTTCTCATGCAGCATCGCATCGTTCGACCAGTCCTTGATCGCCTTGATCGAGGGCACTTCCTCGAACAGCTTCAGCAGCGTCTCGAACGGATAGCCGAGGCCGGTGCCCATCGGATACTGGAACAGGATGATCGGCAGGTCGGTGGCATCGGCGATCATCTTGAAATGCGCGAGGGCCATCTCCGGCCGCAGCTGGCCGCCCATCGACATGCTTTGCGGCGGGAACACCAGCAGGCAGGAGGCGCCGGCCTCGTCCGCCATCTTCGCCAAGCGCGCGGCTTCATGGCTGCCATCGGCATAGATGCCGTTGATCAGCGGAATATGGTCGCCCATTTCGTCCAGGCAGAATTCCAGGATGCGCTTCTGCTCGTCGAAGGTGCAGGCATGCACTTCCGAGGCGTGGCCGTTCACCGTGACGGCGGCAAGGCCGGGCGTCGCCGCGACATGCGCGTTATGGCGGCGGGATTCCTTCTCGTTGATCGAATAATCGTCGTTCAGCGCCAGCAGGGTCGCCGGAATCACGCCCTTCGGCTGGAAGTCCTTGAAGCGTCGCATCTTTTCCTCCCATTCGATGACGGGGCGCCGGTCGTGGCGGCGCCGTCTCCCATATCAGTATGCCATGATACTGACTTATGTGTAAGTCGGGAGCCGGCACATTCCGTCATGGGCCTTCGCGCTGACGTCATACCGGCCCATCCACCACCCGGCCGATGAAATCGCGGATCACCGACAGCACTGCCTCCGGTGCCTCCAGATGGGGAACATGGCCGCAACCGGGCAACAGCAGGGTTTCCACCGGGCCGGAGACGCCGGCACGGATCGCCTCCAGCTGGGCCGGGCTGCCATGCGCATCCTCCGCCCCCTGCAGGGCCAGCACCGGGCAGCGTATGTCCCGCAGATCGTCCAGCATCGACCAGGCCCGCATGGTGGGCCGGGTCCAGACATCCAGCCAGCCGCGCACCAACCGTTCCGTACGGTCGCCATGATGCCGGGCGAGCCGCGCGAGGAATTCCGGGTCGTCCTGCCAGCGCGCCTTTACGCTGGCTAGCCCAGCCTGGGTCGCAGGCTCCAGCATCACATGCGCGGCCAGCGTCACGCAGGCGACGGGACGGGCGGGAAAGATCGAGGCGAAATAGAGTGCGATGGTGCCGCCATCGCTGTGCCCGACCAGAAGCGGCTTTTTGATACCGCAGGCGGCCAGCAGTTCGGGCAGCGCCCATTCCGCCGCGATCTTCAGGAAATCGTCCGGGCGCGGCAGTTCCAGAGGCTCGGAGCCGCCATGGCCATAGCGGTCATAGACCAGCCCCGGCAGGCCGGTCGCGGCGCACAGATTGGCCGGGAAGCCACGCCATTGCGTGATGCTGCCCAGCCCCTCATGCAGGAACACCAGCACCGGCTGGTCCGGCTGGAAGCTGCCCAGCCGGCGCAGACGCAACCGGCGGCTGCCCGCGATCAGATATTCATAGGCACTGTCATTCATCAGGCCATACCGTCAGCCTTTGGCCAGCAGCGCCGCCCCCTCGGCGGCCATGGCGCGGATATCATCCGCCGAATAGCCCAGCTCCGCCAGGATTTCGGCGCTCTGCGCGCCCAGCTTCTGCGGCGGCAGGCGTACCTCCGCCGTCTCGCCGTCATAGCGCACCGGATGATTGACCAGCGTGACCGGGCTGCCGGTCGCGCCCTCGACGGTGACGAAGCTGCCATTGTGCTTCACCTGCGGGTCGGCGGCGACCTCCGCATAGCCGTTCACGCGCGAGAACCAGATCTTCTTCGGCTCCAGCAGCACCGCCCATTCCGTATAGGGGCGCGTGGGAAAGAGTCGGTCCAGCAGGGCGGCCACCTCCTCCCGCCGGGCGAAGGCTTCCGCGTCCGGGATGGCGGCGAGCTCGGCGCTGCCCATCGCCTCGCCCAGCCCCTTCAGGCTGGCCAGCGAGATGGCGATGTGTCCGTCCTTTACCGGGTAGATGCCGTAGGGCGCGGCATAGTACCAGCCGCCGATGCGGTGCGGCGGCGTGACGTCGTGGGGACGGTCGGCATTCAGGAAATTGATGAAGGATTCCATCTGCAGGTCGATGGCCGCCGACAACAGATTCACATCGACGCGGCAGCCCTTGCCGGTACGCGTGCGGCGCAGCAGCGCGCCAAGGATGCCCATCGCCAGCAGCGCAGCGCCATGATGATCGGCGACCGACACGCCGACTGCACGCGGGCCGGTTGCCGCCTCGCCGGTGATCGCGGCCAGCCCGCTCATCGCCTGGATCAGCAGATCCTGCCCCGGCTTCTCCGCATAGGGGCCGTCTGGCCCGTAGCCGGAAGCGGCGGCGTAGATCAGCCCCGGATTGGCTTTTTTCAGCGCCTCATAGCCCAGCCCCAGCTTCTCCATGACGCCGGGGCGGAAATTCTCGCACACGACATCGGCGCTCTCGGCCAGCTTGCGCGCGGCCTCCCGGCCCTTCTCCGACTTCAGGTCGAGGGCGATGGAGCGCTTGTTGCGGTTACCGGTCAGGAACAAAGAGGCCTGGCCATCGACGAACACCCCGACCCCGCCGCCGAACTGGCGCTGAAAGGCGCCTTCCAGCGGCTCGACAGAGATCACGTCGGCCCCCATGTCGGCCAGTGCCTGCATGGAGACCGGCCCCAGCAGGAAATGGTTGAAGCTGACGATCTTCACGCCGTCCAGCAGATCGAGCATCGCTCTGTCCTCTCCCTATTCCGCCGCCCTGGTGCCACCACCGGGCATATCCGCCGTTGGCGCGAACACCGCCCCTTCGGCCAGCAGCGCCGCCACCTCATCCGCTGCGAAGCCAGCCTCCTCCAACACGGACCGGCTGTGCGCGCCAGGCTGCAGGGCAAAGCCGGTGAAGCCCGGCAGCTTGCCGTCATAGCGCAGCGGGTGGTTGACCAGCGTGACGGTGACGCCGTTCACATCGACATCGCGGAAGGTCTCGTTGTGGAGGAGCTGCGGGTTGCGGCGCAGATCGTCGAAATCCTCGACGCGCGCGAACCACAGCCGGTGCGCCTCCAGCTTCGCCGCGATCTCCGCATAGGTCAGCGGCGCCAGCACCTCCGCCACTGCCGCGATATAGGCGTCACGCCCGTCATAGGCGTTGCGGCCGATAAAGGCGCGCAGGGCCGCGCTGTCCAACGCCTCGGCCAGCTTGTCGGGCGGGTTCAGCGACAGCACCATATGGCCGTCAGCAATCTGATAGACGCCATAGGGCGCCTCATGGAACCAGGTCGCCAGCCGTTCATCGCGATCCAGCGCGGCGCGGCCCCGGTTGCTGGCGTAATAGGTCACCAGCGATTCACTCTGCAGATCGACCCCGGCGGCCAGCAGATTGGCCTCGACATGGGTGCCCTCCCCGGTCTTCAGCAATTTCGCATAGGCGCCAACGATACCCAGCGCCAGCAGCGCCGCCCCATGCTGGTCAGCCGCGGCACAGCCCACCGCCGTCGGACCGCGCCGCCCGCCGGTGCCGGCGATCAGGCCGCTCATCGCCTGGATCAGCAGGTCCTGCCCCGGACGCCCGGCATAAGGGCCGGTGGTTCCGAACCCCGACGCCGAGGCATAGATGATGTCCGGCTTTTCCGCCTTTACCGCCGCATAGCCGAACCCCAGCCGGTCCAGCGTGCCGGGACGGAAATTCTCCACCACTGCGTGGCTCTGCCGGATCAGCCGATAGACCACCTCCTTCGCCTTTGGGTGTTTCAGGTCGATGGCCAGGCTGCGGGCATCGCGGTTGGCCGACAGAAAGAAGGCGCTGACACCGCCGGCCTTGGCGCGGTCAGCACCGGCCCAGTGGCGCTCATAGGCCCCCTGCGGCGGTTCGATCTTCACCACCTCCGCCCCCATGTCGGACAGGTACTGTGTGGCTGCCGGCCCCTGCAGGAAATGGCAGAAGCTGACGATTTTCATGCCGTTCAGAAGCACAGCTCAGACCTTTCTGATTCCGGGAAGAAAACGCTTACATGCAAGTCAGCCATTGCTAGACTGCCTGAAAATCCAATGGGCTGAGAATCCAACGGGGAGGACGCGATGACCGCCACAACATCCCATCTCGACGGCAAGGTCGCCCTGGTCACCGGCGCGGGCGCCGGCATCGGCCGGGCCACCGCCCTGGCACTGGCCGGTCGCGGCGTGAAAGTAATATGCGCCGGCCGCACCGAGGCCAGCCTGCGCAAGGTTGCCGACGCCTGCGGCAGTACGGCTCATGTGCTGACACTGGATGTCGGCGACCCGGCCAGCGTCGCCGGACTGCTGGACCGGCTGCCTGACGAATTTCGCGCCATCGACATCCTTGTGAACAATGCCGGGCATGACAGCGGCGGGCGCCAGCGCTTCGATACCGGCCGCATCGAGGATTGGGCCAGCATCATCGACACCAACGTCACCGGCATGATGCGGGTGTGCCACGCCATCCTGCCGGGCATGGTGCAGCGCGGCAGCGGTCATGTTGTAAATATCGGCTCCACCTCGGCCTTCCGCTCCTATCCCGGCGGCAGCGCCTACACCACCTCCAAGGCTGCCGTGCATATGTTCTGCGAAGGGCTGCGGCAGGATTACCGCGACAGCAACATCCGCATCACCGAGATCCTGCCCGGACTGACCCGCACCGATTTCGCTGCCACACGGGTGGGCGGCGATCCTGTCAAAGGCAAAGCCTATTACGATGCCGCCCCGATGACGCTGGACCCGGGCGATATCGCGCGCGGCATTCTCTACGCGCTGGACCAGCCGCCACACTGCACGGTCTCGCAGCTCGTCATCACCCCGACCCAGGAACCCTGAGGCCCCGTCATGAGCGATCTCGTCCTCTCCACCCTCGATTCGAACGGCGTGTTGCATCTGCGGCTGAACCGGCCCGAGGCACGCAACGCACTGAGCCGCCCGCTGATATCGGCGCTGGCCGGTGCACTCAGGGCCGCCGCCACCGACGAGACGGTGCGCGTCGTGCTGCTGTCCGGCGGCGAGAAGCAGTTCTGCGCCGGTGCCGACATCAAGGAATTCGTCGCCGAGGGCGGTGCGGTGCTGGAGGACCGGCAGCGCATCGAGAACTGGGCTGCCATCGAAGCCTTCCCGAAGCCGATGATCGCGGCGGTCGAGGGTTATGCCTTCGGCGGCGGCTTCGAGCTGGCGCTGCTGGCCGACTTCATCATCGCGGCGGACAATGCCCGCTTCGGCTTTCCGGAGATCAATCTCGGCCTGTTCCCCGGCGATGGTGGCACGCAGCGCGCCGCACGCACCGCCGGCAAGGCGCTGGCCATGAAGCTGATCCTGACCGGGGAGCCGATCGACGCCGCAACGGCGCTGGATGCCGGGCTGGTGGCCGAGCTGGTGCCCGCTGGCGATGCCGAGGCGCGGGCCGGGGCGCTGGCGGCGCTGATCGCGGCCAAGCCGCCGATTGCGCTGCGTCTCGCCAAGGCGTCGGTACTGGCCGCGTTCGAAGTACCGCTGGCCGCCGGCCTGTTGCAGGAACGCCAGCTGATCGCCCGTGCCTTCGCCACCGAGGACCGGCTGGAGGGCGTCACCGCCTTCAAGGAGAAGCGCCCGCCGGTTTTTCGCGGACGGTGAAGAGGGGGCCGTTGAAACTCTGGAAAAAAGAGGCCTCCCCCCGCCCGGCACCAAAGCACCAGACAGGGGGAGCAGGGAGGCAAAGCTGCCGCCAGGGTTGGTGGCCGCGGAATACGCAACAGGGGCGTACAAAGACATGGACCCGGCCATGATACGGCAGCTTCGCAGGGTCACTCCGCCGCCTTGGCGGCGTTAGCGACCCATTTCAGAATATGGTTTCCGACCGCCACCAGCTCCCCGTCCTGGTTGGTGATCGAAATGTCGGAGGTGGAGCGGCGGCGCGCCGCATCGACGGCGGCGATGCGATAGACCACGGTGATGGTATCGCCGATGAACACCGGCGCCAGGAAGCGGATGCGGTCATAGCCAAGCGATACCGCCGTCTCCTCCCCGCCGGTGCTGCCGGCAAGGTCGATCATCATGGTCGAGGCGGTGGACATGAAGCCCACCATCAGCGCGCCATGGGCGATGCGCCGCCCATAGCTCGACTTGCGCATGAATTCCTCGTTCACGTGGTTGCCGGACAGATCGCCGGTGATGCCGGCGAAAAGATAGACATCGCTTTCCCCCACGGTCTTGGAAAAGCGTACCTCGTCGCCCGGCTTCACATAGAAGTCGCCCATCGACTGCCTCCCTCAGGACACATGCCGCAGCGGTGCCGCCTGCCCGCCGGACCCGCCGCTGCCGGCCGACCAGAGCACCGGCCCGTTATCGCCCGCCGCAAACAGATGCACACGGTCGATGGCGATGGAGAACCGCCCGGCATCACCGCCCCTCAGATGCAGGTCGGGGTCGACGCCAGCCGCCATGACGGAATGATCGCCGATCCGCACCTCGACCAGTTGCTGCGCGCCCAGCTGTTCGGTCAGCACGATGCTGCCGTCCAGCCGGATCACCGAGTCACCGCTTTCCTCGCCCAGCACCAGATGTTCGGGGCGCATGCCCATCACCAGCTTCTGACCCTTCTGGCCGGCCAGTGCCGCCGACATGGCGTCGGGCAGGCGGATATCCGGGCCGAAGCCGGAAAGCGCCAGCCCGCCCTTCGCCTCCGTCACCGTGACCTCGACGAAATTCATCGCCGGAGAGCCGAGGAAGCCGGCAACGAAGCGGTTTGCCGGCGTGCGGTAGAGCTGCAGCGGCGTGCCGATCTGCTGCACCAGCCCGTCCTTCATCACGACGATGCGGTCGCCCAGCGTCATCGCCTCCACCTGGTCATGGGTGACATAGATCGAGGTGGTGGCAACGCGGGTGCGCAGCTCCTTCAGCTCGATGCGCATCTGCGCGCGCAGCTTAGCGTCGAGGTTGGACAGCGGTTCGTCGAACAGGAACACCGCCGGGTTGCGCACGATGCAGCGGCCCAGCGCCACGCGCTGCTGCTGGCCGCCCGACAGCTGCTTGGGCTTGCGGCCCATCAGCGGCTGGATGCCCAGAATGGCGGCCGCCCGGTCGATCTCCTTGCGGATATCGGCCTCCGGCACCTTCCGGTTGCGCAGGCCGAAGGCCAGATTGTCGTACACCGTCATGTGCTGGTAGAGCGCGTAGTTCTGGAACACCATGGCGATGTCCCGGTCGCGCGGCGGCAAATCGTTGACCACACGGCCGCCGATCTCGATGATGCCGCCGCTGATTTCCTCCAGCCCGGCGACCATGCGGAGCGTGGTGGACTTGCCGCAGCCCGACGGGCCGACCAGCACGACGAATTCCTCGTCGGCGACGGTGAGGTCCACATCGTGCACGGCATGCACCGGGCCGTAGCGCTTGTTGACCTGGGTAAGCTTTACTTCTGCCATTTCGCGTTATCCGCTTTTCTGGGTTGTTTTGAGAGCGCGTCAGACCTTCAGGCCGCGCACCACGTATTTCTGTCCGAAGACCGCGACGATCAGCGCCGGCACCATCGCCATCGCGGCGGTGGCGCTCATCAGGTTCCACTCGGTGCCCAGCTCGCTGACGAACTGCGCCATCACCACCGTGATCATCGGCGTGTTGTGGCTGGTCAGGATCAGCGCGAACAGGAACTCGTTCCAGGTCCACAGCCAGCATAGGATGCTCAAGGCCGCGATGCCCGGCATGGCCGCCGGCAGTGCCACCCGCACGAAGGCGCCCCAGCGGGTGCAGCCATCGATCAGCGCCGCCGATTCCATCGACGGGTCGATGCCGTCGAAGAAGCCCTTCATCAGCCAGGAGAAGAAGCAGATATGCACGGCGATGTGCGGTAGCAGCAGGCCGAGATAGCTGTCGAAGATGCCCCACCACTGGGTCACGAAATACAGCGGCAGCACCCAGGTGATGTAGGGCACGGTGCGGAAGATGTAGATCGTGCCGAACCAGGCATTGGCCAGCTTGCCGGTGAAGCGCGACAGCATATAGCCGCTGGTCACCGTCACCGCCAGCGACAGCACGGTGGCCAGGGTGGCGATGATGAAGCTGTTGATGAAGGCATGGACCACCACCTCCTGCTCCAGCACCTCGGCATAGTTGGCCAGCGTGAATTCCAGCCCGCGATGCACGTAATAGACGCCCCAGGCCGGCCGCAGCGAGGTGAGGATCAGCCAGAACACGGGAAAGGCGAACAGCAGCAGCACGGCGGCGACGCATAGCAGGAAGAACACCCGCTTGCCGCCGGGCGCCAGCGCGTCCAGGAAGCTGCTGCGCTTTGGCGTGGTGTAGCCGGTATCGGTGGCAACGCTCATCGCGACACCTCCATGAAACGGTTGAGCAGCTTGTAGAGGCCCCAGCCCAGCAGGCCGATGATGACCGCGCCGACCATCGCGGCGGCGGTGCCGCGCCCGAAATTCAGGAACACGAAGGCCTCGGTATAGGCGTAGATGCTGAACACCTCGGTCTGGCGGGCCGGGCCGCCGCCGGTGATGACCCACACCTGGTCGAAGGTTCTGAAACAGTCGATGGAGCGGATGACGATGCACACCGCCATCACCGGCCGCAGCATCGGCAATGTCACATGGGTGAACACCCGCCACTTGCCGGCCGCATCGATGGCGGCGGCCTCGTAGGGCTCCTTCGGCAGGCTGCGCAGCCCGGCCAGCAGGATGATGGTAAACCAGGGCGCCCACAGCCAGACATCGGCAAAGACGATGATGGCGAAGCTGGGCCAGCGGTCGGACAGCCAGGCGATCGGGCCAAAGCCCAGCCCTTCCCAGACCGCCGCGACCACGCCGAACTGGTCGTTGAAAATCCAGCGCATCATCATCGAGGCGATCACCGGCGCCACCATCAGCGGCAACAGGATCACCGTCTGCACCACGGCATGGCCGAAGAAATGACGGTTCAGCAGATGGGCCAGCGCCAGCCCGATCATCAGGCCGATGCTGACGGAGCAGAACATCAGCAGCAGCGTGTTGGGCAGCACCAGATACAGGAAATTCGGATCGGTCAGAATATAGGCGTAATGCTCGAAGCCGACCCAGGTCCGCTGCGGGTCATAGAGCGCCCAGTCGCGGAAGCTGGCATTGGCGCCGATCAGGATCGGCAGCACCTGGAACAGCAGGAGCATGATGCCCGAAGGGGCGAGCAGCAGCAGGCTAAAGCGGGTCTTTTCGTCGAACAGCGCCCGCTTGCGGCCACGCCCTCCGGTGCCGGGTGTCCCCGGGGCATTGCGCCCCGGGGTCCCGTCTAGGGTGTGATTGTCTATCGCCATTGTTTCCGGGCCGTGGTTACTGGCCGGCGTTGGCGGCCTGATGGACCTTGTCCATGCCAGCCTCCAGACCCTTGGCGATATCCTCACGCTTGCCCTTCAGAATGCCGATCATGACATCCGAATAGGCCTTGTGGACGGCTGGCCAGGCCGGGAAGTAATAGGCCGAGTGGGTGCCGACATTCTGGTCGAACACCGCGTTCTTCAACTGGGCGAAGACCGGGTCCTTCTTTTCCAGCGCCGCCCAGGCGTCCAGGCTCGGGGGCGGACCACCGGTCTCTTCCCACATCTGCATCTGCCCCTCGACGTCGGTCAGCATGGCGCCCAGGATTTCCTTGGCCGCCTTCTGCCGCTCCGCCGGCACGCCCTTGGGAATGCCCCAGCCCCAGATCTCGTTCCAGGCGAAGGGCTTGTCGGAACGCGGGCCCATCGGCTGCGGCGCCATGCCGACCTTGCCGGCGATGCGCGACTTCTTCGGATTGTTGAAATCGCCGAAATGCGTGGAATCGACCAGCGTGAAGGCAGCGTCGCCGGCCATGAAGATGGCGTTCGCCTCGTCACGCGTATAGGTGGTCATCGCCTCCGGGCTGATCTTGTGGGTGTGCAGCGCATCCCACCAGAACTCCACATATTCCTTGGTGCAGGGTTCGGTCAGCGCTGGCGTCCAGCCGGCCGCGGCCAGCTTCTTGTTGTCGCGCTCCCACAGCGGCTTGAAGATGTCGCACTTGTTGCCCCACATGGTCCACCACAGGGAGAACCAAGTGTTGTTCATGGCCATGCCGCCGACATAGCCCCACTTCACCTTGCCTTCCTTCTGCAGCCGCTGGCCGACCTTTACCAGCTCGTCCCAGGTGGTGGGGACTTCTTCCGGCTTCACCAGGTCGGTGCGGTAGAAGAAGGTGCCGACCGTATGGGCCGCCGGTACCGCGCTGACCTTGCCATCCTCGTCATAGAAGGCATCGAGCGGATGCTTGGCGACGCGGTCCATGCCCGGCACATCGTCCATGCGGGCAACCCATTTGATCCAGAGCTGGCCCCAGTCGTCATTGTGCCAGATGATGTCGAACTGGTCGTTTCCAGAGGTGAGCGTGGCGGTGACCTTCTCCTGGAAGATGGAGTAAGCCATCGGGATCTTGACCAGCTTGATCCCCTTCTTCGTCGCCCATTTGTCCATGATGGACACGCTGGCCTCTAGGATCGGGTTCTTCATGTAACCGATCTTCAGCTCCTTCACCTCAGCCCTCGCCGGGGCCGCGGAGAAGGCTGTCAGGGCAAGTGCGCCGACCGCCAAGGCGGATAGCGTGCCCTTCAGCATCTTTCCTACCGACATGTGGTTCCTCCCTTAGGATCCGTTGAATGCGGCTTGTTCCGCGCTTTTGCGGCTCCGCACCTGCAACGCCCGGCTGTTCTGAGTCTGTGGGCGCCGTCGTTCCGGGGGCGCTTGTCCGGTCCCGTCCCTTGCGGGTATCTGCCGGAGATTTTTTGTAAGCGCTTACAGAAACGCTAGAAGATGATTGCGCGTGCTGTCAAGCGCACGCATGACATTTTCCTAAATAAGAAATTTTCGACCTTCCGAGACAAGCCTCCAGGACTCCCTGTCTGCGCCATTCCTGGACAGAAAGCCTTGTCGCAGCGCACAAAAAAGTCGCCTCAAACCGTCCCTTGCGCTAGATTGGCAAGAGCAATTAGGACATGGAAAGCGCTTACGGATTGCATGGCCCAGCTTAGCGATGTCGCGAAACGCGCCGGCGTTTCAACCGCCTCCGTCTCCCGCGTGCTGAACCACCCGGACAAGGTGAGTGCCCGCATCCGCGAGAAGGTCACCCAGGCGATGGAGGAACTGGGTTATGTCCGCGACGGCGCTGCCCGGGCGCTGGCCTCGCGGCGTTCCTACTCCATCGGCTCGGTGGTGCCGACCATCGGTATCGGCATCTTCGCCAGCGGCGTGGAACGGCTGCAGCAGCGGCTGAAGGAATATGGCTACCAGCTGCTGATCGCCACTACCCAATATGACGCCACGAAGGAGCTGGAAGCCGTGCGCGCCCTGCTGGAACGCGGCGTGGACGGGGTTCAGCTGGTCGGCCAGCAGCACGATCCGCGTGTCTATGCCCTGCTGAAGGGGCGCGGCATCCCCTATGTGAACACCTACCAGTACGATGCCGAGAACGAGCATCCCTCGATCGGCTTCGACAATTACCGCAGCGCCTGGGACCTGATGCGCCATCTGATGGAGCTGGGGCACCGCAATGTCGGCATCATCACCAGCCCGACGCGGCTGAACGACCGCATCTCCGCGCGCCTCGACGGCATGCTGGCCTGCCTGCAATCCTATGGCATCGACCAGCCCTCCAGCCGGGTCATCGAAGTGGCGCACAAGCTGGCTGACGGGCGCAGTGCAACCCGCGCGCTGATGCGCAGTCACCCCGAGCTGACGGCGATCTGCGGCACCGCCGACGCGCTGGCCATCGGCGCGCTGTTCGAGCTGCGCACCATGGGCATATCGGTGCCGGGCGAGGTCTCGGTCGCCGGCTATGACGATCTGGAGATCGTGCGCCATCTCGACCCAACACTCACCACCGTGCATGTGCCGGTGGAGGAGATCGGCATGCGCGTTGCCGACTATCTGCTGGGCTGCATTGAAGGCCGCGCCATGCCGACGAAGACGGAGCTGGAAGCCACGCTGGTCCTGCGCGACTCGACCGCGCGGGTGCGCACTGCCATGACGGTGGCCAGAAGCGCCGCGGGACAGTCCTAGGGCGCCTAGCCGATCTTCGCCAAGTCGCCGTCGAACTCCATGGCGCAATATTCGCCGCCATGGAACAGGCGCTCGGTCAGCGGCTCGTCCTCCGGCTGCATCGCCGCCAGGATTTCCACCGCATACTCCTCCGCATTATCCTGCGGCCGGTAGCCGATGCGCGCGGCAAGGCTGTCGTGCCATTTGTTGCGGCTGTTGGCCGAGACGCCATAGATGATCTCGAAATGGATGCCCGCCGCGCGCAGGCAGACATCGACCAGATGCACGCAATCACGGTGGCTGAGCCAGGTGTTCAGCATGCGCACATTCTTCGGCTTCGGCTGGAAGGAGCCGATGCGCAGATTGATGATCTCCATGCCATGCTTGTCGGCATAGAGCCGGCCCATCGCCTCGCCGAACACCTTGGAGACGCCATAGCGGCCATCGGGCCGCGGCGGCACGGTCTCATCGATGTGCCGGCCGCGCGGATGAAAGCCGATCGTGTGGTTGGAGCTGGCGAAGACGATGCGCTTCACCCCCTGCCGTCGGGCCGCCTCATAGGTGTTGTGGAGGCCGATGATGTTGTTGGCGAGGATAGGCTCCCAGGGCTGCTCGACCGGGGTGCCGGCCAGATGCACCACCGCATCGACATCCTTCATCGCCGCTTCCAGCCCGGCGAGGTCGGCGAGGTCGAGGCCTTCCACCACCTCCTCGCCCTTCTGCGCCGCCCCCAGCGCCGCGCGATCCGTCACCCGCACGACCGGATAGCGGCCGCGCAGCCCCTCGCGCAGCACATTTCCGATGGCGCCGGCGGCGCCGGTGATCAGGATGCGGTGCATGTCGTCCTCCTTCGGTAACGTGTTCCTTACGCGGCCCGGGCGCTGTTATGGCCGACGCTGACCCAGCCGCTGCCGTACTTTGCCACCGCCTGCTCGTCGAAATCGAAGCCGATGCCAGGGGCGTCCGGCAGCTTCAGATTGCCCTTGTCGAATTCCAGTTGACGGCCGACCAGACGGCGGAAATTCAGCACCTGATCGTCGAGGAAAAATTCCACGAACTGCCCGTTCGAGGAAGAGGCCACCAGATGCACATGCAAATCATGGAACCAGTGCGGGCACATCTTCACGCCATAGCCGGCGGCCAGCGCGGCGATGCGGCGGAACTCGCTGATGCCGCCGCAGACCAGCGCATCAGTCTGCAGGATGCCGGCGCCGCCCTTCTCCAGCAGCTCCTTGTGCCGCCAGCGGCCATATTCGATCTCGCCGGTCGCCACGGTGACCGGGGTACGCGCCGCCAGCCTTGCGTGATTGTCGATGTCGTCCGGGCTGAACGGCTCCTCGATCCAGTAGGGATCGTAGGGCTCGTACCGGCGCATGTATTCCAGTGCCGTCGGCAGGTCTTCCCAGGCATTGTTGGCGTCCAGCATCAGCAGGATATCCTCGCCGATGGCCTCGCGCGCGGCGGCGATGCGCTTTTCCTCGCCCGCCGGATCGAGCCGACCAACCTTGATCTTCACCGCCTTGAAGCCCTTGGCGACATAGCCCGCCACCTCCTCGCCCAGCATGGCCGGAGTCTTGCCGTCCAGGTAATAGCCGCCGCTGGCATAGGCCGGCACGCTCTTGTCCGCCGACCCGCCGAGATACTGCCAGAGCGGCATGCCGGCGGCGCGCGCATTGCGGTCCCAGATCGCCACGTCGATGGCCGACAGCGCGCGCATGACCGTGCCCATGCGGCCCTGCAGCAGCGATTCTTGGTACATGTCCTTCCAGATCTTCTCGACCGTCAGCGGGTCCTTGCCGACCACGATGGGGCCCAGCAGCTCCTCCACCGCGATCTGCCCCAGCCGCCCGGCGGCGCTGCCGACATAGCAGAAGCCCAGCCCCTCCACCCCGTCGTCAGTGCGCACCTTCACCAGCAGGTAATGCCGGTCATGCACCATGCGGGTGGAAAAGGCCGTCGCCTTGTCCAGCGGGACGCGCGCAACGGTGCAGGAAACCTGCTCGATCTTGCTCATGGGACCTCCCTCATCTGCGATCCCGGCCTTCTGGGGGACCGAATTTGTAAACGCTTACATCGCTACGCCATAGGGCGTTGGCTTGTCAACCGGGGGGCTGGATGCCATCGCGTTTCACGCCAGCCTGCCACTTTTGTTTGCGAGCGATTCGCATATGCACTACGTTGCCGGGATCGTCACACGACCATGAACATCCCCTCGGCTCATGACAGATTCCGGGCTGCTGCAGGCCTATCGCGACCATGAATGGGAATTGCTGCGCTTCCTTGCCCGGCGGCTGGGCTCGCCGGCAACGGCGGCGGACATCGCGCATGACCTCTATGTGAAGCTGCTGGGCGAACCGGAGCTGCCGCAGATTCGCGACAGCAAGGCCTATCTGTTCGGCATGGCGGCCAATCTGGCGACCGATCATCTGCGGGTGGAGCGCCGGCGTGGCGAAATCCTGGCGGAGATCGACGGGCTGGTCTGGCGCCGCCGCGACGAGATGACGCCCGAACGGCATGCGTTGGCCCGCGCCGAACTGGCTTTCCTCGCCACGGAAATCGCCGAACTGCCGCCGCGCTGCCGCGAAATCTTCCGCCTGCACCGCTATGAGGGTCTGACGCAACCGCAGATCGCCGATCGGCTGGGGGTCGGCATCACCACGGTTTACAAGGACCTGAAGCTGGCGCTGGAAACCATGCTGCGCGCCCGGCAACGCTTCCGCGCAACCGCGCCACAAGATAAAGGCCACCGGAAATGACGGCCCCGCTCGTCTATTCTGTGAACACCAGCCCGACACGCCCTTCATCGCCCCTTCGATGCCAGCCAGAGTGACTGCCTTGTCCCAGCCGATATCGCCCGATCCCGTCGAGCAGGCCGCACAGGACTGGTTCCTGCGGCTGACCGCCGGCGATATGGACACGGCAGATCTGCAAAGCTTCCGTGACTGGCGGCAGGCCGATCCCCGGCATGAGGCGGCCTTCCGGGAGGTGCGCGCGCTGTGGAACGATCTCGACCCGCTGGAGCCGGCTTTTGCACCGGCAGCCAACGAGACGGCGACCCATCGCATCCGCCCGCGCCTGTTCCGACCCGGCGCCGTGGCCGCGGTTACTGCGCTCGCCGCCTGCCTGCTGCTGTTCGTGGCCACGACACCCGACCTGTTGCTGATGATCGAGGCGGATTACCGGACAGATCGCGGCGAACAGACGAGCGTGACATTGCCGGACGGCACGGTTGCGCATCTGAACACCGGCAGCGCGCTGGATGTCCGCTACAGCGATGGTCGGCGCGAGGTTGCCCTGCTGACCGGCGAGGCGTGGTTCGACGTCGCCCGGGACACGGAGCGTCCGTTCAGCGTGCTGGCGCTGGGCGGCAACAGCATGGCGGTCGGCACCGCCTATGCCGTGCGCGACAGGGACGGCATCGCCACCGTAACGGTGACGGAGGGCACGGTCCGGGTCACCCCCGGCAAGGGCGGAGACGGCCTGTTGCTCCACGCCGGCCAGCGCATCGCCTATCGCGAGGATGGCGGTATCGGCCCGATGGAGCGCGTGGACATGGACGCCGCCACCGCCTGGCGCCACGGCATGATCCTGCTGCGGGATCGCCCCTTCACCGAGGCGCTGGAAGAGATCGGCCGCTATCATCCGGGCCGTATCCTGCTGCTGAGGGATGAGTCAAAGCTGGGCAGGGTAACCGCCCGCCTGTCGCTCGGCGCGCTCGACAGCGGTATCGACGCGCTGGCCGCCACCCACGGCCTCTCTGTCATCCGGCTGACCGACTATCTGGTCATCCTGCGCTGAGCGCAAAAAAATCTAAAAATCCGCACCGGTTTTCCCGCGCCCGCTCGCTCTATGCATAGACGACACGCGAATGCGTTGCATTCCTATTATCTGAATTGTCGAAGGGGAACGATCGATGCGGGGCGAGATTTCTAATCCGAAGGCCGGCAAGGCTATGCCGGGACGACACCGGAAGCTGGCGCAGGCACTATTGGCTGGCACGATGCTGAGCACGCTGGCCATCGCCGGTGCTGCCAGCGCCACCCAGCCGGCCATTGCCCAGCAGACCGCCCAGGCGGAAGCCGTGCATGACTTCGCCATCGCGCCGCAGCCGCTGGCCGAGGCGCTGGACCGCTTCGCCGAACGCACCGGCCTGTCCTTCGCCTATCGCTCCGATGCCGTCGCCGGCCTCTCCTCCCCCGGCGTGAGCGGCAGCTTCACCGCGACCGAAGGGCTGCGCCGCCTGCTGGCCGGCACCGGCACTGCCTTCCAGTTCACCGGCGCCACCACGGTGACAATCACCCGGCCGCAGGCGCAAGGCGCGGTGACGCTGGATACCGTCGCTGTCGAAGGCCGCCGTGCACCGGAGACCGCCACAGGCCCGGTCGAGGGCTATGTCGCGACGCGTAGCGCCACCGGCACCAAGACCGACACGCCGCTGATCGAGACGCCGCAGGCGATCAATGTCGTCACCCGCGACCAGATGGAGGCGCAGGGCTCGACCACCCTGACCGAAAGCCTGCGCTACACGCCGGGCGTCGTCGCGCAGTACGGCAACAACGATGTCCGGCACGACTGGCTGACGGTGCGCGGCTTCACGCCGGGGCGCTATCTGGACGGGCTGCGCCTGTCGTTCGGCGCGCGCGGCTATTCCCAGCCCCGGATCGAGCCCTTCGGGCTGGAGCGTGTCGAGGTGCTGAAGGGCCCGGCCTCGCTGCTCTACGGGCAGGGCAATCCCGGCGGCATCGTGAACATGGTGAAGAAGCGCCCGACCGAGGAGGAGGTCCGCGAAATCGAGCTGCAGACCGGCAGCTTCGACCGCATGCAGGCTGGCATCGATCTCGGCGGCAAGGCCAATGAGGAGGGCACGCTGCTCTACCGCATGGTGGCACTGGGCCGGAAATCGGACACCCAGTTCAACTATGTCGAGGAGGAGAAGGCTTATGTCGCCCCCTCGCTGACCTGGCTGGCCGGCGAGAACACGAAGATCACCTTCTTCGGCGAATATCAGGAGATCGACGCCCCGGGCGGCGGCGGCGCGCCGGCCCTGCCGGCGGTCGGCACGCTGTATCCCGGCAGCCAGGGCACGCTGCCGCGCGAGACCTTCGTGGGCAAGCCGGGCTATGACCATTTCAACAACAAGCAGTGGTTCGTCGGCTACGAGTTGGATCACCGCATCGACGACACCTGGTCGCTGCGCCAGAATCTGCGCTATGGCGATGTCGATACCGACAGCCAGCGCGTGCAGGCCTATTGCGCAACCACGCCCTGCGATCCCTCCATGCTCGGCCGCTATGCCTGGGCCTTTCCGGAAAGTGCGCGGATGCTGACCGTGGACAATCAGGCGGTGGCCGATTTCCGCACCGGCAGCGTGGCCCACAAGGCGCTGGTCGGCTTCGATTATTCCTATGAGGACAGCACCTTCGAGGAATCGCAGCTGACCTTCCTGACCACCCCGTTCGATGCCTATAACCCGACCTACGGGGTACCGGTCAGCCGGCCTGGCACCGGCATGCGGATCGACCAGGAACGCCGGCAGATCGGCCTTTACCTACAGGACCAGATGAAGATCGACCGGCTGACCCTGGTGCTCGGCGGGCGCTATGACATGGCCGATACGGATACCCGCACCCAGACCGCGACATCCGATGCCAGCGTGGCACAGGATGACCGGGCCTTCACCGGCCGCGTCGGCGCGGTATACAATTTCGACAATGGGCTGGCCCCCTATGCCAGCTATTCGACCTCCTTCCAGCCGGCCAGCGGCACCGACAGCAGCGGCAGCGCCTTCGACCCGACCGAGGGCGAGCAGTTCGAGGTCGGCGTGAAGTACCAGCCCACGGGCGGGCGCAGCTTCGTCACCCTGTCGGTCTATCAGCTGACGCAGCAAAATGTGCTGACCCCCGATCCCGCCAACACGCGCTTCAACACCCAGACCGGCGAAGTGCGGATGCGCGGGCTGGAGCTGGAGGGCAAGGCGCAGCTGACCAGCGGCCTGTCGCTGATCGCCTCCTACGCCTATACCGACAGCGAGATCACCAAGGCCAACGCCAACGCGTCAGGCGTCAGCACCGAGGGCAATCGCCTTGCCTTCGTGCCGGAGCATCAGGCCGCCGCCTGGCTGGACTATGAAGTATCGTCCGGCCCGCTGGATGGTCTAGGCTTCGGGGCCGGCGCACGCTATATCGGCCAGACCTACGGGGACAATGCGAATAATTACGACGTTCCGGGCTACACGTTGGTCGATGCCGGCATCCGCTACGACCTCGGCAAGCTGGGTACGTCGCTTGAGGGGGTGACGGTGGCGCTGGATGCCAGCAACCTGTTCGACAAGGACTATGTCGCAACCTGCCTGTCCGCCACCGGCTGCTATATGGGCGTGGGCCGGACGGTCTATGCGACGCTGAAATACAGCTGGTAAGCAGCACCCGGACATCAACAGGGCCGGTGCGGATGGCAGGAAGCCACCGCATCGGCCCTTACTTTTGTACGCTGCTGTTCCGGCTTAATGCTCCGCGATTATCCTGCCGGCTCCAGATAGCTCTCGAAGACGCCGACATGCACGGTCGCGGGATCGGCGGCCTGCGGCCACAGCTCCTGTGAGTCGAACGCGACATCGTAGGTCGGCTCATCCTGGGACTGGAGATTGTGCGCGGCGGCATCCGGAAACGGATAGGCCGGCGTGATGGCGACGACGACACCGCATTTGCCGCGAATATAGCCCGGCATGCGGACATGGCCCGACACGAACTCGTTCTTCACCCGGACCCTGTCACCGACAGCGAAGGTCTGGCGCGGCTCTGCGTTCGGCCGCCCCTCGGCGCTGGGCAGGGCCAGCGGGAACACCCCGCCCGCCAGCTTCTCCAGCTCTTCCCGCGTGACAACACCCTTCTCGACGCAGAGCGTGGCAAAGCCGGTCAGCGACCGTTCGTAGTAACAGGCCGACAGGTAATGGCGCGGGTCCATCCGTTCGATGGCATGGCGGTATTCGTCCATGTTCATGATACCGAGGCGCACCCCCAGCCCGTAGAGGGCGTTCGCCCGCAGCTCCCACGGCGCCTTGAACACCGCCCGGCCTTCCGCATAGCGCACCGGGCCGAAGCCCTGCTTCCCGCCCAGATCATGCACGCCGTCCATCCGTCTCTCCTCCGGCTCAGCGGTAAGGGGCCTCAAGACGCGACACGCCGATCATGGAATCCTTGGTCACGATCTCGCGCAGCTTGTCTTCCGGCCAGCCGATGGTCTCCTCCGGCTGTACCGGCAGGACCATGTAGCGGGTATCCGTGGTCGTATCCCAGACCTTGATGTCGATCTCATCGGGGAGGTCCAGCCCCATCTCACGCAGAACGGTGCGCGACTGGCGCACCAGGCGGGAGCGGTACTCGAAATCCTTGTACCAGCCCGGCGGCAGCCCGATGATGGTGAAGGCGGTACAGGAACACAGCGTGCAGCAGATCACATTCTGCAGCGTCTGGGTGTTCTCCAGCACGACCAGATGCTTGTGGTGGGGCGGCATGGCGAGGCCAAGTTCCGTAACAGCGGCCTTGCCGTTCTCAAGCAGCCGGCGCTTGAAATCGGCATCGGTCCAGGCCCGGGCGACCACCTTTGCGCCGTTCTCCGGCACCCAGTTCTCCTCGGCATTGTGGACGACGGCGTCCACATCCTCGGTACGGACGAGATTGCGTTCGACGAAAGCCTGCTCCAGTGCCGCGACGCGCCGTTCGACCGGCGCTGCTCTCTGATCGGTGGAAGCCATGGGTCCTGACCTCTGACGGGAATGACGGAGGATTCAGCCGGGATTCCCAGCCAAATCCTGCACTCGGCCCCGATGGTAGCCGAAGGGACTTCAACTGGAAACCATGGTCCGCGCGTTCAGGCTGCCGGTGAACCGTCCCTGAACAGGTAGGGACCGTCGAAGTCACCGATATAGCTCTGATGGGTGACGAGGCCGGCGGGGGTCCAGCTGTGCAGGTGGATGGCCGGCGGCTCCATGACGAAGGCGGACGGGCCGCCGGGGCGGAGGTCCATCGCCACCTGATGCGCCGGGCTGGGCGCCACGCTGACCGGCGTGCCGTGCCACACCGCCTGGATCGGCCGGTGCAGATGGCCGCACAGCACGCGCTGAATCTGCCCATGCTGGCTGAGGATGCTCCCGAGTTCCGGCGCGCCCTGCAGCAGGCCGATCCTGTCCATATGCGCGATGCCGGTCGGGAAAGGCGGGTGATGCAGCATGACCAGCGTCGGGCGCTCGGGCTGCTCGGCCAGCCGGTCGGCAAGCCAGCCCAGCCGGCCCGCGCACAGCTCGCCATGGCTGCGGCCCGGCGTCACCGTGTCCAGCGCCAGCAGGCGCAGCGGATGTTCCTCGATGGCGTACTGAATCCAATCCCCGCCCTGCGCAAGATAGGCATGATCCGGGAAGCCGGCGCGCAGCGCGCCGCGCTCGTCATGATTGCCCGGCATCAGATAGACTGGCATCGACAAGGGCGCCAGGATGTCGCGCAGGATGGCATATTCCCCGGCACTGCCTTCATCCACCAGATCGCCGGTCATGACGACGATGTCCGGGCGCGGCTCCATCGCGTTCACATGCGCCACCGCGCGTTCCAGAAAGGCGGCGGTATCGACCCGGTTATAGGCCGGCTTGCGCTCACGGGTGATATGGGTGTCGGTGATCTGGGCGATCAGCATGTCTCGGTCCTGGTTGGAAATTAATCGGAAAGCGGGATCAGGGCGTCGGCATCGAAGGTCAGGCGTACAGCATCGCCGGACGCGATCTCGATGCGGTTGGGTACATCGGCAATCAGCGGTTCCGGCGCTGCGCCCCCGACAATAAGCCGCTGGCGGTCGCCAAGGAAGAAGGCGGAGATCACCGTACCGGTCAGGGCAGCCATGCCCTCTTCCGCAAGCCGCAACGATTCCGGACGCAGCGCCGCTTCGACCGGCCCGTCCGGGCCGGCCCAGGGCAGGTTGCCGCCGGGCAGTTCCAGCAGGCCGTTGCGCGCCCTGCCGGACAGCCGGTTCATGGAGCCGATGAAATCGGCGACGAAGCGGTCGGCGGGTTTCAGATAGATATCGCGCGGACGGCCGATCTGCGCCACCCGTCCCTTGCTCATGACGACGATGCGGTCGCCCAGCGCCATCGCCTCCGCCTGATCGTGCGTCACATAGATCGCGGTGATGCCGAGGCGCCGCAACAGCCGGTCGATCTCCAGCCGCAGATCCTCGCGCAGCTTGGCGTCCAGCGCCGTCAGCGGCTCGTCCAGCAGCAGCACGCGCGGCTCCACGGCCAGCGCCCGGGCCAGCGCGACGCGCTGCCGCTGGCCACCGGACAGCTGGTCGATGGGCCGGTCGGCCAGCTCCGTGATGCGCATCATCTCCAGCATCTCGGCAACACGGCGGCGGCGGTCGGAGTCCGGCACGCGCCTGATCTTCAGCCCATAGGCGATATTGCCTGCGACGCTCATATTCGGGAACAGCGCATAGGACTGGAACACCATGCCGACATTGCGCTTCTCGATGGGCAGCGCCGTCACATCCTCATCGCCGAACAGGATACGCCCGCCGGCATCCGGCATTTCCAGTCCGGCGATCAGCCGCAGGGTCGTGGTCTTGCCGCAGCCCGAGGGGCCGAGGAATACCAGCGTCTCGCCGGCATTGACCTCCAGGTCCAGCGGCTCCAGCGCGCGGGTGGCATCGGGAAAGGTCTTGGCGCAGCCGGCCAGGCGGATACGGGTTCCGGTCATTGTCATCTTTAGGTTTCCTTGCGCCGGCGCGGGCGCGACAGGGCCTGCATCGCCAGCAGCAGCGGCAGGATCATCACGAAGAAGATCAGCGTATAGGCGCTGCCGATCTCCAGCCGCATTGAGGCATAGCTGTCGGCCAGCCCGACCGGCAGGGTCTTGGTCAGCGGCGTGTGCAGCATCCAGGTCAGGTTGAATTCCCCGATGGATAACGTCACCACCATAAGCGAGCCGGCGAGGATGCCCGACCGGCAGTTCGGCAGGATCACGCCGAAGAAACGCTGCGGGAAACTGGCGCCCAGGCTGCGCGCACCCTCCTCCAGCGTCTTCAGATCGATGGAGGACAGCACCGCCAGCACGGCGCGGATCATGAACGGCAGGGTGAACAGCACATGCCCGACCAGAATGAAGGCAGCGCTGGTGCGGAATTCCCGGAAGCCGCCATAGGCTATCAGCAGCGCCAGCGCGGTGGCGAGGCCCGGCACGGCGACTGGCACCACCAGCAGCTCCTCGATCAGCCGGGTCAGCCGCGACGGGCGGCGGGCCAGCGCATAGGCCGCCGGCACGCCGAGGATAAGGGTGCAGGCAAGGCAGGCCAGCGCCAGCCCCAGCGACAGGGCCAGCGTGTCGGCATAGAGGTCGAGCACCTGCCACACCCAGCGCAGCGTCAGGCCGCTGCTGATGCCCTGAAAGAAATTCACCGTGACGCCGGCCAGCATCGACATCAGCACCGGCACCACCAGGAAGGCCGCGACCAGCAGGGTCAGCGCCAGTTGCACCGCGAACAGGAAGGGGCGGTTCATCGCGCTCACCCCGCCGCCGCAACGGAACTGCCGGCCGCCGTCCGGGCCAGCGCCAGCACCGCCCAGGTGATGAGGCCGAGAATCAGGCTCAGCGCCGCCGCCATGGCGATGTTCGCGTGTAGCGTGAACTCCGTATAGATCACCATCGGCAGCACATCAATGTTGGTCGCCAGGGTGAAGGCGGTGCCGAACGCGCCCATCGAGGTCGCGAAGCAGATCGCGCCCGACGACAGAAGCGCCGGCAGCAGGCCGGGCAGGATGACGTCGCGGGTAACGGCGAAGGTGGAGGCGCCCAGCGAGCGCGCCGCCTCCTCCAGCCTTCGGTCCAGCTTCCCGGCGGAGGCCATGACGGTCAGGATGACGCGCGGGATGGAGAAATAGAGATAACCCAGGAACAGCCCCGCCATCGAATAGGCGAAGACCAGCTTAGAGCCGCTCAGCGCCTGGGTCAGGTCGCCGATCAGCCCCTGCCGTCCGGCCAGCATGATGACCAGGAAACCGACCACCACGCCGGGAAAGGACAGCGGCAGCGTCATGATGCCGATCAGCACGGCACGGCCGGGGAAGCGGTTGCGTTCCAGGAACAGGCCGCACACCGCGCACAGAACCAGCGTCGCCAGCGTCACCCCGGCAGACAGCAGCACGGTGGCGATCAGGCTTTCGCGATAGCGCGGGTTGGTCAGGATCGCGGCATAGGCCGACAGGCCGTCCGGCCCGGTTCCCGCCGCCAGCGCCAGCCGGCCGATGGGCAGCAGGAAGAAGGCGCAGAACACCAGCAGCGCCGGGGCCAGCAGCATCGCCAGCAGGAAATTGTCGCGTTTGTCTGACATGGAGACCGGTTCCGGACGGAAAAGGCGATGGCGGCGGGGCTGGAGCGACCCCGCCGCCACGGACGCGCAGTCTTTAGCGGACTTCCGCCAGATAGCGCGCGCCGAAATCCTTCTGCACCTCGGCCATCTTGGCGTAGTCCACCGGCTTGGCGCGGGCATAGTCTGCCGCCGGCAAGAACTTCGACGCCGCTTCCGCCGACATGGCGCTGGCACGCACCGGGCGCAGGAAGGCGTTGGCCCACAGTGCCTGGCCCTTGTCGGACATCACGAAGTCCAGCACCTTCTTGCCGTTCGCCGCATGCGGCGCGCCCTTCACCAGGCTCATGACATAGGGCACGACCACCGAGCCTTCCGCCGGGATGACGAAGGCGACATTGGCCTTGTCCTTGTACTTGGCGCGGTAGGCGTTGAAGTCGTAATCGATCAGGATCGGAATCTCGCCAGACAGCACGCGGGCGTAGGAGGTCTGCTTCGGCACGATCGGATCGTTCTTCATCAGTTCCTTGAAGAAGGCGATGCCGGGGGTGAAATCCTCCAGGCTGCCGCCCATCGCGCCATTGATGGCGACGGCACCGGCATAGCCGACAAAGGCGCTCGACGGATCGAGATAGCCGACCATCCCCTTATATTCCGGCTTCAGCAGATCCTTCCAGGAGGTCGGGACCGGCTTGCCGCCCAGCGCATCGACATTCACCATCAGGCCCAGCGTTCCGGAATGGATGGTGAACCAGTTGCCCGCCGGGTCCTTCAGACCTTCGGGAATCTCGTCGAAGCCGGCCGGCTTATAGGGCTGCACGACGCCTTCCTTGGCCGCCTGGATGCCGAAGGACACGCCGTAATAGGCGACGTCGGCGACCGGGTTGGCCTTCTCGGCCAGCAACTGCGAGAGGGTCTGGCCGGAATTCTTGTTGTCGTGCGGCACGGCGATGCCAGTGTTCTCCTTGATCGCCTTCAGCTGCGAGGCCCAGTCCGCCCATTCCGGCGGGCAGTTGTAGCAGATCGCATTGCCTTCAGCGGCGGCGGGCTGCCAGGCGGCAGCCCCGGTAATGGCGGTGACGGCCAGCGCGGCGGCGGCCAGGATATGGCGGGCACTCATGAACTCTCTCCTTTTATGGCGGTTGGGCGGAGCGGGATGACATCCGCCCGGCGGGCAGACGACGGCGGTGCCGCCGACTCGCCGGGCCGGATCTGGTGCGGCAGGATCATCTGGCGCGGACTGGCGCCGGCGCCGAGACGGCCGAGCAGTTGTGCCACCGCCTGCTGGCCCATGGCATGGCTGGGCTGGACCAGCGAGGTGAGGCTGGGGCTGGTCAGCGCGCTGAGCGTGATGCCGTCGAAGCCGGTGACGGTGAGGTCGCGCGGCACCTGCAGCCCCAGTGCGCGGCAGGAGCGGATCGCCGCCAGCGCCAGCAGGTCGGTGGTGCAGACCAGCGCCGTCGGCGCCGGGCGCCCGCTGAACAGGCCGGCCAGCAGCGGCGCCATCTCGGTATCGTCGAACCGCACCTCCAGCAGCAGGCCGGGCGGCAGGCCGGCTTCGCGCAGCGCATCGGCAAAGCCCTCGAAGCGCAGGCGCGACCGGTCGGACGCGGTGAAGGAGCCGGCGATCATGGCGAAGCGCCGGTGGCCGAGGCCGATCAGGTAGCGCACCAGATCGGCCATGGCGCGGCGGTTGTCGATGGTCACCGCCGGGCGGCCACCGGCAGCCGGCTGGTTATAGACCAGCACATAGGGCACGCCCTCGGCATCCAGCATGTCCAGCGTCTCATTCTCCGCCGCATCGGCGACGGTGAGCACCAGCCCCTCGACGCGGTTGGCCAACAGCGCCTCGACGGCGCTGCGCTCGCGGCCCGGATCGTAATCGGTGGCAGCCAGCAGAGTGGCATAGCCGGCAGCACCCGCCGCCTCCTGGCAACCCTGCACGGAATCGGCGAAGACCGGATTGAACAGCGAGGGCACCAGAATGCCGATGGTGCGGCTGCTGCTGGTCTTCAGCTGCCGGCCGATGGCGTTCGGGCGGAAGCCGATCTCCACCATTGCCGCGCGCACCGCCTCGGCCCGGTCGGCGGCCACCGGCCCGGTGCCGTTGATGACCCGCGACACGGTGGCGATGGACACGCCGGCCACACGGGCAACATCGCGGATGGTGGGTGTCTTGCGCATGCGGCGGCGGTCCGGTCTCCGGTGAATGACCGACACACCATGACAGCGCCGTGTGACGCCACGGTTACAGCGGTGTAAACGTTTTCATACAAATGCCAGGGTGCTGTTCGTCATGCCACATTCCTGCTTTCCAGCGTGCCGCGCTTGTCACATGGAATCGGCACGCCAACATGCGACTATTCAGGGCCTGAAACACGGTAAGCAAACGATGATTGAAATTCAGCGACTGGCAGCAGGAGACGAAGCGCTTTTTCGAAAGCTGAACATCGTTTTTGCTACGGCCTTCGACGACCAGGAAAGCTATGCGGCCAAGCCGCCTTCCGACGCCTATCTGACGCGCCTTCTGTCCAAGGATCATGTGTTCGTGCTGGTCGCCGTAGATGCGGGCGAGGTAGTCGGCGGTCTCGTTGCCTACGAGCTGGAAAAGTTCGAACAGGCACGCAGCGAGATCTACATCTACGATCTGGCGGTCACCGAGGCGTATCGCCGACAGGGGATCGCCACCGCGCTGATCGGGAAATTACAGGAAATTGCGGCTGGGCGCGGGACATGGGTGATCTATGTCCAGGCCGATTATGGGGATGACCCCGCTGTCGCGCTCTACACGAAGCTGGGCACACGCGAGGATGTGATGCATTTCGACATCCCGGTACAGAAAGCTGCCACAGCCTAGGGTGCCGCCGGGCCACTGACTCAGCGGCGTTAATTCTGAGTGGGAGATCGCGACACCACCAAGACTTGCAATCGCTCGCGCCTCGATACTGGTTTTCTATTCACGGAATGCCGTGTCGTCATTGGCATCAGCACCGCCGCCCCTGGAAAACTGGCGAGCCGGGCCCACCGCCTCAAGCGTCAGCAAGATACCCCGCCGGGCTGCCATGCGCCCGCCCAGCGCCGTCAGGTCAGTAGGCGACAGCCGCTGCCGGGCGAGCGGCATGACGACGGCATTTTCCAGCGCCAGATGCCGGCGCTGGGATGCCGCGAAACGGCTCAGCCCGGCTCGCAGCGGCGCGTCCAGCGCGTCCTGCCGGCTGTCCAGCGCGGCCTGCAACCCGGCGACGATAAGGCCGGCATGCGCGCTATCCTCGGCATGTTCGGTGGAGAGCTGCCCCAGCACCGGCTCCAGCTGGTCGCCCGGCACGGCGCGGCGGCGCAGCAGCGGGAACAGATCCTGTTCCTCGTCGATCACATGGATCGCCATGTCGGTTTCGATATGCGCCAGCACCTCGCGGGCAAGGTCGGGCTCGAAGCGCGGGCGTGTGGCCAGCCGGTCAAGCAGGCTGCACAGCACCCGCTGGCGCAGATGATCGGCCAGGATGAAATCCAGCGGCGAGGCCAGAAGGTGCGCCGGCAGGGCCGCAAGATAGGCCTCCGGCACCGCCGCCAGCGTGCTCATAGCCGGCGTCCGCCGGTTGGCTGAGCATGATGCGTGGCCTCATGCTCCACGGCCTGGCGCAGGATCGCCTCCAGCGCGGCAAGGCCGGGATCGGGCGACTTCCCCATTACCCCGACGATCTGCAGCCAGCGATCATCATCGGCATGGTCCATGAATCCCCGCACCAGGGCGGCGACATAATCCGGCGTATCCAGCCCGGCGTCCTCCGCCGCCGCCTCGACGCGCCGGGCAAGGTCCGGATCCGGCAGCGACGCAAGAGCCGCCGCCGCGACATCGGGCCGGTGAAGATGCTGGATCAGATCGCCGAACATGAGGCGCCCCTATTGCACAAGCGGCGTCGCGCTGGCGCCGAGATCGACGCCGGTGATCTCCGCCTGCCCCGCCAGGATCGACACATACTGCGCCGCCGCCCGGCGCCAGACCGCTTCCGCCAGATAATCCGCGATCTTCTCGCGCACCGCCTCGAACGGGAACGTGCGGCCCTCGATACAGCGATCCAGCCGGATGACATGCGCGCCGTAGGGGGTCTCCACCGGCTCGGCCGACATCCCGCCCGGCTCCAGCCGGGTGAGCGCCGCCTCGAAGGCGGGCGTGGTGTCGCCGGGGCCGATCTGGCCCAGCGACCCGCCGACCTGGCCGGACGGGCAATCGGACAGCGCCTTCGCCATGTCGGCGAAGCGGGCCGGGTCAGAGCGCAATTCGGCAATGGCGCCGCGCGCCCTCTCCAGCGCCCCGGCAAACGCCGCCTTGTCGCGGCGGTCGGCGGTGAACAGGATATGCGCCGCCTCATACAAAGCCGGGCTGCGGAACCGCGCCTGATTCTGCCGGTAATAACGCAGGCAGCTTTCCTCGTCGGGCACCGGCAGGCTGAGCGCGCCTTCCAGCAACATGCGCTGCGCCGCCTCCTCCACCGTCTCGCGGCGGCCTTCATCGTCGGTCAGCGGTTCCGCCACGATGCCCTGACGCGCGGCTTCCTGGCTCAACAATTCGCGGATCGTCAGCGCCCGCACCGCCTGGTTCCAGGCCATGTCGGGATCGTCGGACGGGTGGTTCTGCGCCTCCCGCGCGATGGCGGCAGCGGTGATTTCCACCCCGTTCACCGATACCGTGACCGGGGCGAAGCGCCGGCGCGGCGCAGTACCGGGCTTCGGGGTGGTTTTCTGTTCAGACATGCTCATGCTCGCCTCCTCCTCAGACCGGCCGCGCGCCGCCGCGGGTGCGCACGATCTGATAGCCCTGCCGCCCCAGATACCAGACCGGGGCGCTCCAGACATGCACCAGCCGGGTGAAGGGGAAGATCAGGAAGACCGTCATCCCCAGCAGCAGATGCGCCTTGAAGATCAGGTGGACATCGGCAACGTAGGTGGCGGCGTCCGGCCGCAGCGTCAGGATGCCCTGCGCCCAGCTCATGAACTTCACCATCTCCTCGCCATCGAGATGGCCCAGCGAGATGAAGATCGTCGCCAGCCCCAGGATCAGCTGGGCATAGAGCAGCAGCAACACGGCGATGTCGCCGAAGCTGGAGGTGCGGCGGATGCGCGGGTCGAACAGCCGGCGGTGGATCAGCAGGCTGAGCCCGATGAAGCAGGCCACCCCGGCGATGCCGCCGACCACGATGGCCAGAATCTGCTTGGCGCCATGGCTGATGCCGATGGCATCAAAAATCCAGATCGGCGTCAACAACCCGCCGGCATGGCCCAGGAAGATCACCAGAATGCCGACATGGAACAGGTTGGAGCCCCACATCATCTGGCGCCGGCGCAAGAGCTGGCTGGAGCCGGTCTTCCAGGAATATTGCTCGCGGTCGAAGCGGATCAGGCTGCCCAGCAGGAACACGCCGAGGCAGAGATAGGGGTACCAGCCGAACAGGATGTGATTGAGCGTCGATTCCATCGAAATCTCTCCCTCTTTCTCAGGCCACCGGGCTCAGACCGCCGGGGCGGCCGGGCTGCGCCGGGCGGCGCGCACCTGGGTCTTTATGCGGGTAAGCGAGCAATCGTCGGTCATCTCGCCGGGACCGAAGGTGACGGCTGCCTCCTCCCACTCCTTATCGAGGGCAGCCAGATCGTCCGGCATCACGTCGCTGGCCGCTGCCTCGGCCGCTGCCCGTGGGTCTGCCCGCACTGAAGACAGCGATTCCAGCGCCGCGAAGACCGGGGCATAGAGGCTCTCGCGCTTTTCCAGCCGCTGCCGCAGCACCGCCAGGATGTGCACCGTCTCGCCCAGCAGCGCCACCGCCTCGCCCGGCGGCAGGGTGGACAGGAATTCCAGGAACAGCGGCAGGAAGTCCGGCAGTTCGTTGGCGACGATGAAGAAGCCGTGCCGGTCATAGAGCTGGGCCAGATCGACCAGCGCCTGCCCGCGGTCCCGGCTCTCGCCATGCACATGCTCGAACAGGTGCAGTGACAGGCTGCGCGAGCGGTCGAACAGCAGGACATAGCGCTCCTGCAGATCGTACAGCTCCGCCGTCTCGAAGCCGCTGAGCAGGGGCTCCAACGCGTTCAGCGCGCGCCGGGACACCTGTCCCTCCGCCGCCAGCACCGCGCGGATATCCGGGATGGCGGCGACCAGTTCCTCCGACGGGTAGGTCAGCAGGGCGGACAGTGCCTTGAAGCTTTTCATCACCGCACCTCCATCGGAGTCTTCGCCTTCGGCTTCTGCGGCGCGCCGAACAGGCTGGTGGCGGTCTGGCCGTCGGAACAGCCATTGCCGAAGGAGAAGCCGCAGCCGCCGCGCAACTGATAGGCATCCTCGCTGGTCTCGCGATGCGCGGTCGGGATGACGAACCGGTCCTCGTAATTGGCGATCGCCATGATCCGGTACATCTCCTCGATCTCGGCGCCGGTCAGCCCGACCTTCTCGGCCAGCCGCTCGTCGAGCATGCCGTCCACCGTCTTGGCCCGCATGTAGGCGCGCATCGCCAGCATGCGCTCCAGGCCGAGTGCCACCGGCGCCTCGTCCCCGGCGGTCAGCATGTTGGCGAGGTATTTCAGCGGAATGCGCAGCGAGCGGACATCCGGCATGCCGCCGTCCACTCCCATCTGGCCTGCAGCAGCGGCCGACTGGATCGGCGACAGCGGCGGCACGTACCAGACCATCGGCAAGGTGCGGTATTCGGGATGCAGCGGGAAGGCGATCTTCCAGTCCATCGCCATCTTCCAGATCGGCGAGCGGCGGGCGGCCTCCAGCCAGTTTTCCGGGATGCCGTCGGCGCGCGCCTGCTCGATCACCTTCGGATCATTCGGGTCGAGGAACAGGTCGAGCTGGGCCTGATAGAGGTCCTTCTCGTCGGCCTTGCTGGCCGCCGCCTCGATGCCATCAGCGTCATACAGCAGCACGCCGAGATAGCGGATGCGCCCGACGCAGGTTTCCGAACAGACGGTGGGCTGGCCGGCCTCGATACGCGGGAAGCAGAAGATGCACTTCTCCGATTTGCCCGAGGACCAGTTGTAATAGATCTTCTTGTAGGGGCAGCCGGAGACGCACATCCGCCAGCCGCGGCACTTGTCCTGGTCGATCAGGACGATGCCATCCTCCTCGCGCTTGTAGATCGCCCCCGACGGGCAGGCGGCGGCGCAGGTCGGGTTCAGGCAATGCTCGCACAGGCGCGGCAGGTACATCATGAAGGTATTTTCGAACTGGCCGTAAATCTCCTTCTGGATGCCCTCGAAATTCACATCCTTGGATCGCTTGGAGAATTCGCCGCCCAGGATTTCCTCCCAGTTCGGCCCCCATTCGATCTTCTCCATCCGCTCGCCGGAGATCAGCGAGCGCGGCCTTGCGGTCGGCATCGCCTTCGATTCGGCTGCCGTCTGCAGATGCCCGTAATCGAAGGTGAAGGGCTCGTAGTAATCGTCGATTTCCGGCAGGTCGGGATTGGCGAAGATCTTCGCCAGGATGCGCCATTTCGGCCCGATCTTCGGCTCGATCTTGCCGTTGGCCTTGCGCCGCCAGCCGCCGTTCCAGACCTTCTGGTTCTCCCACTGCTTGGGGTAGCCGATACCGGGCTTGGTTTCGACATTGTTGAACCAGGCGTATTCCATGCCCTCGCGGCTGGTCCAGACGTTCTTGCAGGTGACCGAGCAGGTGTGACACCCGATGCATTTGTCGAGGTTCAGCACCATGGCTATCTGAGCGCGGATTTTCATTCTGCCGCCTCCTTGGCGTTGGTGTGAGCAGGGAACGGAGCGGCAGTGTCGAGCGGCTGTTCCAGCCAATCGACGCTGCTCATCTTGCGGAGCACGACGAACTCGTCGCGGTTGCAGCCGACCGTCCCGTAATAGTTGAAGCCGTAGGATTGCTGGGCGTAGCCGCCGATCATGTGCGTCGGCTTCAGCACCGTGCGGGTGACCGAATTATGGATGCCGCCACGCTGGCCGGTGATCTCCGAGCCCGGCGTGTTCACGATCTTCTCCTGCGCGTGGTACATCAGCACCATGCCGGGATTGATCCGCTGCGACACCACAGCGCGGGCGGTCAGCGCGCCGTTCGCATTGAACAGCTCGACCCAGTCATTATCCTCGATACCGGCCTGCCGGGCGTCGGCCTCGCTGACCCAGATCACCGGGCCGCCGCGATTCAGCGTCAGCATCAGCAGATTGTCGGTATAGGTCGAGTGGATGCCCCATTTCTGGTGCGGCGTGATGAAGTTCAGCACGATCTCGGGGTTGCCGTTTTCGCGCTTGCCCTTCACCGGCGCGATGGTCTTCAGGTCCACCGGCGGCTTCCAGGTCACCAGCTCCTCGCCGAAGGCCCGCATCCAGGGGTGATCCTGGTAGAGCTGCTGGCGGCCGGTCAGCGTGCGCCAGGGGATCAGCTCATGCACGTTGGTGTACCCGGCGTTGTAGCAGACCTTCTCGCTCTCCAGCCCCGACCAGGTCGGCGAGGAGATGATCTTGCGCGGCTGCGCCTGCACGTCGCGGAAGCGGATCTTCTCGTCCTCCTTCGGCAGGGCCAGGTGCGTGTGGTCGCGCCCTGTCGCCTTGGACAAAGCGCCCCAGGCCTTCACCGCGACTTCGCCATTGGTCTCCGGCGCCAGCATAAGGATCACCTCGGCGGCGTCGATGTCGGTCGTGATCCGGGGCAGGCCCTTGGTCGGCCCCTCCTCGGTGACGGCGCCGTTCAGCGCCGCCAGATGCGCGACCTCATGCTCAGTGTTCCAGGAGATACCCTTGCCGCCATTGCCGATCTTGGTCATCAGCGGGCCGAGCGCGGTGAAGCGCTTGTAGAGGTTGGGATAGTCGCGCTCGACCACCGTCACCTGCGGCATGGTCCGACCGGGGATCGGCTCAATCTCGCCGCGCTTCCAGTCCTTCGCATCATAGGGCTGGGCCATCTCGCCCGGCGTGTCGTGCAGGATCGGCGTCAGCACCACATCCTGCTCGACGCCCAGCACCTCCGGCGCCACCTCGGAGAAGCTCCTGGCGATACCACGATAGATGTCCCAGTCCGAGCGCGATTCCCACACCGGATCGACCGCCGCCGACAGCGGGTGGATGAAGGGGTGCATGTCGGAGGTGTTGAGGTCGTTCTTCTCGTACCAGGTGGCGGTCGGCAGCACGATGTCGGAATAGACGCAGGTGGTGGACATGCGGAAATCCAGCGTCACCAGCAGGTCCAGCTTGCCCTCCGGCCCGTCCTCGTGCCAGACGACCTCCTGCGGCTTGGCGCGCCCTTCCTGGCCCAGATCCTTGCCCTGCACGCCATGCTGCGTGCCCAGCAGATGCTTCAGGAAATATTCGTGTCCCTTGCCGGAGGAGCCCAGCAGGTTGGAGCGCCAGACGAACAGGTTGCGCGGCCAGTTCTGCGGATCGTCGGGGTCGTGGCAGGACAGTTCCAGCGCGCCATCCTTCAGCCCCCTGGCGATATAGTCCTTCGGCTCCATCCCCGCCGCCGTGGCCTTGGCCGCGATGGTCAGCGGGTTGACCTTCAGCTGCGGCGCGGAAGGCAGCCAGCCCATCCGTTCGGCCCGGACATTGTAGTCGATCAGGCTGCCCGACCAGTCGCCCTCCGGCGCTGTCGGCGACAGGATTTCGCCCACCGACAGCGTTTCGTAGCGCCACTGGTCGCTGTGCGCGTACCAGAAGGAGGTGGAATTCTGCTGGCGCGGCGGGCGGCCCCAGTCCAGCGCGAAGGCCAGCGGCTGCCAGCCGGTTTGCGGGCGCAGCTTCTCCTGCCCGACATAGTGCGACCAGCCGCCGCCCGACTGGCCGACGCAGCCGCAGAACACCAGCATGTTGATGACACCCCGGTAGTTCATGTCCATGTGGTACCAGTGGTTCATCGCCGCACCGATGATGATCATGGAGCGGCCATCGGTCTTCTCGGCGTTGGTGGCGAATTCGCGCGCGACGGCGATGATGGCGTCGCGCTTCACGCCGGTGATGTTCTCCGCCCAGGCCGGCGTGCCGGGCACATCCTCGTCATAATCGCTGGCGACATGGCCGCCGCCGAAGCCGCGGTCGATGCCGTAATTGGCGCACAGCAGGTCGAACACGGTGGCGACCTTCGCCTCGCCGTCCTTCAGCGTCAGGCTGCGCACCGGCAGGTTGCGCTCCAGCACCTCGCCATGGTCGGTCTTCACGAAATATTCGGTCGCCCGGCCGCCGAAATAGGGGAAGGCAACCGAGGCGATCTCGCTGCCCTCGCCGGCCAGGCTGAGGCGCAGCTGCGTGTCCCGGCCTTGGCCGTCCTTCTCCTCCAGGTTCCACTTGCCCTGCTCGCCCCAGCGATAGCCGACGGAACCCAGCGGGGAGACGATCTCGCCCGTGGCCTCGTCGATGGCGACGGTCTTCCAGTCCGGATTGTTGGCCTCGCCCAGCGCACCCTCGAAATCGGCGGCGCGCAGCATGCGGTCAGGCACCAGCCGGCCGTCCTTCTCGACCAGTTTCACCAGCATCGGCATGTCGGTGTATTTCCGCACATAGTCGCGGAAGTAGGGCACCTGCCGGGCGAGGTGGTATTCGCGCAGGATGACATGGCCCATCGCCATGGCCAGCGCTGCGTCGGTGCCCTGCTTCACGTTCAGCCAGATATCGGCAAACTTGGTCGCCTCGGCATAGTCGGGGGAGACGACGGCGCTCTTCGTACCCTTGTAGAGGACCTCCGTATAGAAATGCGCGTCGGGGGTGCGGGTCTGCGGCACGTTGGAGCCCCAGACGATGATGAAGCCCGCATTGTACCAGTCGGCCGATTCCGGCACGTCGGTCTGCTCGCCCCAGGTCTGCGGGCTGGCCGGCGGCAGGTCGCAGTACCAGTCGTAGAATGACATGCACACCCCGCCCAGCAGCGACAGGTAGCGCGAGCCCGCCGCGTAGGAGATCATCGACATGGCCGGGATCGGCGAGAAGCCGATCACCCGGTCGGGGCCATAGGTCTTCGCGGTATAGGCATTCGCGGCGGCGACGATCTCGTTCACCTCCTCCCATTTCGCGCGCACGAAGCCGCCATGGCCGCGGATGGAGGTGTAGGATTTGCGCTTCTCCGGGTCCTCGACGATGGAGGCCCAGGCGGCGACCGGCGTGCGGATCATCCGTGCCTCGCGCCACAGCTTCAGCAGCCGGCCGCGCACCAGCGGGTACTTCACCCGGTTGCCAGAATACAGGTACCAGGAATAGCTGGCGCCGCGCGAACAGCCCCGCGGCTCATGGTTCGGCAGGTCGGGCCGGGTGCGCGGATAATCGGTCTGCTGGGTTTCCCAGGTGACGATCCCGCCCTTCACATAGATTTTCCAGGAGCACGACCCGGTGCAGTTCACGCCATGCGTGGAACGCACGATCTTGTCGTGCTGCCAGCGCTTGCGGTAGCCCTCCTCCCAGCTGCGGTCCTCCGCCGTGCGGATGCCGTGCCCGTTGGAGAAACTATCGACGTTCTTCTTGAAGAAGGTCAGGCGATCGAGGAAATGGCTCATAGCTATACGCTCCGATCTCGCGTTCGGCGGTTGGGCCTATTCGGCGGGTGTGGCGGCTGGCGCGCGGCGGCCGCGTTCGATGTCATGCAGCAGCCCGCCCTTGCGGGTGTAGACCGCCCAGGTCAGGGCCACGCAGGTGGCGTAGAAGATGGCGAAGGCCCACAGCGCGGCTTCCGGTCCGCCGGTCAACGCGATGGAGGAGCCATAGCTCTTCGGGATGAAGAAGGCGCCATAGGCGGCAACAGCGGAGGTGAAGCCGATGATCGCCGCCGATTCCTTGTCCGCCTGGCGCTGCCTGGCCAGCGCATCCGCGCCGGGCATCAGCCGGTCAATCTCGCGGCGCATGATCGCCGGGATCATCTGGAAGGTGGAGGCATTGCCCACGCCGGTGGCGAAGAACAGCACCATGAACATGGCGAAGAAGCCCCAGAACGCCATCGGATGCTGCTTGATCGACAGGAAGTACAGCACGCCCAGGACCGCCACGATCATCGCCACGAACACCCATAGCGTGACGCGCCCGCCGCCGAACCTGTCGGATACCCAGCCGGTCGCCGAGCGCGACAGCGCGCCGACCAGCGGGCCAAGGAAGGCGAACTGCAGCGCGTCGATGTGCGGGAACTGCAGCTTCATCAGCAGCGGGAAGCCCGCCGAATAGCCGATGAAGGAACCGAAGGTGCCGGTATAGAGCCAGCACATGTACCAGTTGTGCCGGCGCTGGAAGATCACGGCCTGCTCCGCGAAGGAGGCCTTCATGCTGGCGATGTCGTTCATGCCGAACCAGGCGGCGAAAGCCGAGGCGACGATGAACGGCACCCAGATGAAGCCGGCATTCTGCAGCCAGAGCTGGGTGTTCGCGTTCGCCACCTGCTGCGGCGCGCCGCCGATGAAGCCGAACACGCCGGCGGTGATAATCAGCGGCACCACGAACTGCACGACCGACACGCCGAGATTGCCGAGACCGGCATTCAGCGCCAGCGCGTTGCCCTTCTCCGCCTTCGGGAAGAAGAAGGAGATGTTGGCCATGGAAGAGGCGAAATTGCCGCCGCCAAAGCCGCACAGCAGCGCCAGCAGGACGAACAGCGGATAGGGTGTCCCCGGGTTCTGCACGGCAAAGCCGATGCCCAGCGCCGGCACGATCAGCGACCAGGTGGCCAGCGTCGTCCACAGCCGCCCGCCAAACATCGGCGGCATGAAGGAATAGAAGATGCGCAAGGTGGCGCCCGACAGGCCGGGCAGCGCTGCCAGCCAGAACAGCTGGTCCGTGGTGAAGGCGAAGCCGATCAGCGGCAGCTTGGCGACCACCACCGACCACACCATCCAGACCGCGAAGGACAGCAGCAGCGACGGGATCGACAGCCAGAGATTACGCTGCGCGATCTTTCGGCCCTTTTCTTCCCAGAATTGCTTGTCCTCGGGCCGCCAATCCTCGATCAGGCTCGGACCCAGGGCGCCGACTTCCTTCGCGGTGTGGATTTCGCGCATCTCTGGCAGTTCCGGCAGCTTGCGCAGCTCGGCATCGGCGACCTCGCGCTCCATCCGCCGGATCGACAGGTGCATCCAGGCCAGCGCAGTGGCGACCAGCGCGAACAGCAGCATGAAGCAGCTGGTCCAGATGCCGGTCAGGTCGTTCATTGCACCGAAGGCAATCGGCAGGATGAAGCCGCCAAGGCCGCCCATCATGCCGACCAGCCCGCCAACCGCGCCGATATGGTTCGGGTAATAGACCGGGATGTGCTTGTAAACGGCGGCCTTGCCGAGGCTCATGAAGAAGCCCAGCACGAAGATCAGCGCGACGAAGGGAACGATCCCCATCGCCAGGGTGAAGGAGATGTCGCCGGTGATGCCGTGCACCACATAGTCGGTCGCCGGATAGGACAGCAGGAACAGGCAGACGACCGAGACCCCGAAGGTCCAGTACATCACCCGCCGCGCGCCGTACTTATCCGACAGCACGCCGCCATAGATTCGGAACAGCGAGGCCGGCACGGAATAGAAGGCGGCCAGCATGCCGGCGGACTTGATGTCCATGCCATAGACGCCGACCAGATAGCGCGGCAGCCACAGCGCCAGCGCAACGAAGGCGCCGAACACGAAGAAATAGTAGAGCGAGAAGCGCCAGACCTGCAGGTTCTTCAGCGGTGCCAGCTCCAGCAGCGCACCGCGCGCCTTGACCCCGCGCCGCCGCCGCTCCACCAGGGCCGGATCGTCGCTGGTGGTGAACCAGAAGATCGCGGCGGAGGCCAGCAGGGCGATGGCCCAGACCTGCGCCACCATCTCCCAGCCATAGGCGACCATCACGAAGGGGGCGACAAACTTGGTAACCGCCGCGCCGACATTGCCAGCGCCGAAGATGCCAAGCGCGGTGCCCTGCTTCTCCTTGGGATACCAGCGCGAGACATAGGCGACGCCCACCGCGAAGGAACCGCCGGCCAGCCCCACGCCAAGTGCTGCCAGCAGCAGCATCTCGTAGGTGTCGGCGTAGGACAGCAGGAAGGTCGCCGCCGCCGCCAGCACCATCACCAGAACATAGACAATGCGGCCGCCATACTGGTCGGTCCAGATGCCGAGGAAGATGCGGGTCAGTGACCCGGTCAGAATCGGCGTGCCGACCAGCAGCCCGAACTGCGTATCGCTCAGCCCCAGCTGCTCCCGGATGCCCACACCGATGATGGAGAATATCGTCCACACCGCGAAGCAGACGGTGAAGGCCAGGGTACTTATACCTAGCGCGCGGGTCTGATCGCCGCGGCTGACAGTGGCGAGGTCGTTCATGGCTGCCCCCAAATCCAGGGTCGTTGGATAGCGGATATCTGCTCCGCGCCATGACTAATCGTTGATCAGGGTAAAACCATCTTTGACCTGGATCAACTATCGGCGCCATTTTTAATGGTGAAATGAAAATAAGAAGACAATACATACTCAGATATATTTAATCATACTGTGAATTGACAAATAAATAACTGTGACTTAACATTTATCAACTATTGAGACAGACCTCTCGGTCTGACGGGAATGGGTCATGCAACCAGACGATGTCGATGCCATACGTAATCTGCCGCTATTCCGGGACTGCATGCCGGAGACCTTCGAGGCGCTGATAAAGATCAGTTTCCTGCAGCGCTTTCCCCAGGGCGTGCTGCTGATCAGCGAGAATGACCCCGCCGATTTCCTGCATGTCGTGCTGGAAGGGCTGGTGGAGATGTTCGGAACCTCCGGCGGGCGGGAGACGACGATCAGCTTCGTGCGCCCGGTCAGCACCTTCATCCTGGCCGCCGTGCTGAAGGACCAGGTCTATCTGCAGTCGGCCCGCACGATCTCCCGCTCCCGCATTCTGATGATCCCGGCCCAGGCGGTCCGCCAGGCGATGCAGCAGGACAAGGCCTTCATGCTGTCGATTGTCGGCGAGCTGGCGACCGGCTATCGCCGGGTGGTGAAGGAGCTGAAGAACCAGAAGCTGCGCACCAGCAGCGAACGCCTCGCCAACTGGCTGCTGGCGCAGGGCCGGCTCTCGGACGATGGAACGGTCCGGCTGGCGATGGAAAAGCGCGTGTTGGCATCACGGCTTGGCATGACGCCGGAAAACCTGTCGCGTGCCTTCTCCACCCTGCGCGATCTGGGCGTGCGGGTGGAAGGCAACATTATCCGGCTGGAGGATATGGAGGCGCTTACCGATTTCTCGCAGCCCAACCCGCTGATCGACGACCCGCTTATATAGCAATCCGCAACAATGCGGCGAGCTGCGGCCGGTTCTCCAGCAGGTCCGCCAGCGTAGAACGGTCCAGCACCGCGAAATAGGCGTCCAGCGCCTCCGCGAACACATGCCGCAGCGTGCAGGCCGGGGTGATGGCGCACGCCCTGTGCAGCGGCGGAAAACATTCGACCAGCGCGAAATCCTCCTCGGTCGCCCGCACGACATCGCCGATCCGGATCTCGGCAGCCGGCCGGGCGAGCCTCAACCCGCCGCCCCGCCCCCGGATCGTCTCGACGAATCCTTCCCGGCCCAGCCGGTGCGCCACCTTCATCAGGTGATTGCGGGAGATGCCATAGGCTTCCGCCACCGCGTCGATGGTCCCGGTGCGGCCTTCCAGCAGCCCCAGATGGATCAGCATGCGCAGCGCGTAGTCGGTGTGAACGGTCAGCCGCATTGGCCCTCCAAAGATGCATCAAAGGCGCTTGTTTTGTGATTCGCCATAAGATACATATACTATACATCTTTTGTCGCAACCAGCGGAGAGCGCCATGTCAGCCGCCTTCCCTGCCCAGGCGGAACGGCCGATCCGGCGTTTCGCCTTGTTCGAATATGGCTTCCGTCCCTTCTTCCTGCTGGCCGGGCTGTTCGCCCTGTTCGGCGTACTGGCCTGGTTGCTGGC
This sequence comes from Oceanibaculum sp., assembly GCF_022449305.1. NCBI lineage: Bacteria > Pseudomonadati > Pseudomonadota > Alphaproteobacteria > Rhodospirillales > Oceanibaculaceae > Oceanibaculum > Oceanibaculum sp. The sequence continues at coordinate 44,397 of NZ_JAKUSO010000020.1, forward strand.
CTTCGCCCATGGGCTCTGGCCATCGGAGGGGCCGGGCGCCCTGTCCTGGCATGCGCATGAGATGCTGTTCGCCTTCGTCACGGCGGCCATTGCCGGCTTCCTGCTGACTGCCGTGCCGAACTGGACCGGGCGCGGCGGCTTCAGCCGGTCGCTGTTGATCGCCCTCACCCTGCTCTGGCTGGCCGGGCGCTGGGCGATGTCGCCGCTCTTTCCGTTCGACCCGCTGGCAGCAGCAGCCCTTGACCTCGCCTTCCTGCCGGCGCTCGCCGCGATCATCGGACGCCATCTGCTGCGCGGCAGGAACTACCGCAACCTGCCGATCCTCGCGGTGCTGATTGTGTTTGCCGCGGCCAATCTGCTCGTCCATCTGGAACGGGCAGGCATCACCATGGATACCGCCCATGCCGGTCAGATGCTGGCGATGAATCTGACGCTGCTGCTGGTCGTGCTGATCGGCGGGCGCATCGTGCCCTCCTTCACGCTCAGCACCTTGCGGCGCCTCGGCCGGCCGGTGGAGATCGCGCAGCCGCGCGCGCTGGAAATCGCCTGCCTGCTGTCAGTGCTGGGGGTGCTGGCCGCCGACCTCGCCCTGCCCGGCAGCACAGCCGCCGGCATCGCGGCAGCGCTGGCCGCCTTGTTCAATGGCGTGCGGCTCGGCCTGTGGAAGGGGTATCGCACCCTGCGCGATCCGCTGCTCTGGGTACTGCATGTCGGCTATCTATGGATACCGGTCGGTCTGACGCTGAAGGCGCTGTGGCTGCTGGGCGGGATGGAGATCGGCATGAACTGGCTGCATGCACTGACCTTCGGCGGGTTCAGCACGATGATCCTGGCGGTGATGACCCGCGCCACGCTGGGCCATACCGGCCGGGCCCTGCGGGCAGCACCGGCCACCGCCATCAGCTATGTGCTGCTGACGGCGGGAGCCACCATCCGGGTCTTCGGGCCGGCGCTGTTTCCGGCACAGACGCTGCCCTCCGTCGCCGCCGCCGGGCTGCTGTGGATGACGGCGTTCGCGCTGTTCCTCTTTGTCTATGGGCCGATCCTGACCGGACCCCGCGCTGATGGCCGACCGGGCTGACGATGTCTGGTAACCGTCCCGAAGGGCTGTAGGGGCGTGCCCGCCTATGCCCGCCCCCGGTCCGGCTCGACGAAGAATTCCAGCCCCACCAGCCGCTCCAGCAGCATCACCATCAGCAGGGTGAACAGCACCAGCGTGGTGGAGATGGCGGCCACCACCGGCGTACCGCTTTCCTGGATGAAGGAATAGATCTGCACCGGCAGGGTGGTGACGTGCGGGCCGACCAGGAACATGGTCACCGTCACCTCGTCGAAGGACAGGATGAAGCTGAACAGCAGCGCAGTGATGAGGCCGGGGCGGACCAGCGGAAAGGTCACCCGCCAGAAGGTCTCCCACGGCCGCGCGCCAAGGCTCATCGACGCCTCCTCCATCGCGCTGTCCAGCTTGCGCAGGCTGACCGAGATCGGCCGGTAGGCATAGGGCAGCGTCATGATGCAGTGCGCCAGCAACAGACCGGCGAAGCTTCCATAGACATGGAACATCGACACCAGCGCCAGCATCGCCACGCCCAGCGCGGCATGCGGAAACAGGATCGGCGTCAGCACCGCCGTCTCGAAAAAGCTGGAAAACCGGCTCCGCCGCCGCGTGACGACCAGCGCCGCCAGAAACGCCGCCAGGCTGCTGATTACGGCACCGGCTGCGGCCAGCAGCAGGCTGGTGGCGAAGCCCTGCATCCAGCGCGCATCAGTCAGGAACTCCACATACCAGCGCAGCGACAAGGCGCCGGGCGGAAAGCGGATATAGCCGGCCTCGCTGAAAGACGCGGCGACGACGATGACGATGGGGGCCGGCAGAAACAGCAGCAGGCTCCACAGCCCGACCTGATTCCAGCGGATGGCGGTCATGATTGCCTCCCCTCAGTTCCCATCGCCGCCGACAGGCGCCGCTCCAGCGCCTGCACCGGCAGGATCACGGCCAGCCCGGCCAGCAGCAGCAGGAAGGCCAGCATTGAGCCTTTCGGGAAATTGAAGGTCTGGATCACCTCCTGGTACATCTGCGTGCCCATCATCCGGTCCTGCACGCCGCCCAGCAGGATCGGCGTGACGATGGCGCCCGTGGACATCAGATAGACCAACATCGCACCGGAGATGATGCCCGGCAGCGACAGCGGCAGGGTGACCCGCCAGAAGGTGTAGAGCGGCCGGCCGCCTAGGCTCATGCTGGCTTCCTCCAGCTTGCGGTCGAGATGCAGCAGTACCGACAGGATCGAGATGATCATGAACGGCACCAGCACATGCACGAGGCCAATGACCACGCCGGTGGTGTTGAACATCAGCCGCATCGGCGAGTCGATCACCCCGACCCAGCCAAGAAATTCGTTGATCAGCCCGCGCGGCCCCAGGATCACGATCCAGCCATAGGTGCGCACCACGATGCTGACCAGCCAGGGCAGGATCACCAGGATCATCAGGTGGTTGCGGTTGCCCTTGTAGCGCCAGATACCGAAGGCGATGGGATAGCCGATCAGGATCGAGAAGAACGTCACCAGAAAGGACACGCCGATGGTGCGCAGGTAAATCTCGATATAGTCCGGCCGGGAAAAGAATTCCTGATACAGCGCCAGCGTGAAGCCATCCCTGCCAGTGAAGGAGGTGGCCACCATCTGCACCACGCTGATGGCGAACAGGGCTAGCAGCAGCAGGGCTGGGGCCAGCAGCAGCGCCTGCGCCAGCGGCAGGCGACGGCGCACAGTTCCGCCAGCTTTGGCGTTTACAGATATCGTGGTGGATCGGGACATCGCAGCCATCCTCACAGCCGCAGGAAACGCTTGGCATTGCCGTACAGCCACTTCCAGCGGACATCCTCCTCCAGCGGCAGCGCCTCGATCTCGCGCACGGTGCGCTCAAGCGGCATCAGCGGATAGGCGGAGCCGAAGATGATGCGGTCCTGCAGGATGGTGCGACCATATTGCAGCAGCGGTTCATAGCCTGACCCGGCGACCGACAGATATTTCGGCCGTACCGCCACCAGCCCGATATGCACATTGGCGTGCCGCCAGGCGACGCCGATCAGCTCATGCACCCAGGGGAAGCCCGGCGGTGCGGCGCACACACGCAGTTCCGGGAAATGCACCATCACCTCGTCCAGCAGCGCCGGGCGCCCGAACTCCATCAGCGTCGAGGTGGCGAAATTGATGCTGCAATGCAGGTTCACCGGGATATCCAGCTCGATGCATTTGGCGTAGAGCGGGTACATCTTCTTGTCGTTGATCGCCAGCTTGTGCTCGAAACATTGCAGATTGAGGCCGCGCAGCCCCAGCTCGCGCACCGCATGATCCAGTTCGCGAACGGCCACCATCCCCTTGTTCGGATCGACACCGGCGAAGCCGACGAATCGCGGCCCCTGTTCGCGGCAGAAGGCGGCGACATCCTCGTTGGCGATGCGCCAGCCGAAGGTGGTCTCCAGATCGCGCGCCTTCACCACGATGTGCTCGGCCCCCAGCGCATCATAGGCGGCGAGATACTCCTCGAAACTGTCCTGCCGGGCGGCCGCCTTCTCGCTGGACTGATAGACCGTGCGATAGCGTTGCAGATGCGTGGTCGCGGTCTGGGTGAAGGCCGGCACCGGCGGCCGGCTGCCATAGTCGATGATCATGCCGAAGCCTCCCCCCCGGCCAGTGCCGGCCAGCGGTGCTGCCAGGGCATCAGCGCCTGCAGGGCGGCGGCCACCGCGACCAGCCGCTGTTCGGCATGCCACGGGCCGACAATCTGGAGGCCGATGGGCAACCCATCCTTCGTGAAACCGCAGGGCACGGACATGGCCGGATTGCCGCTGGGATTGAACGGGATGGTGTAGCAGTACCAGGTGCGCCGCAGCGGCCCCAGCGGCTTGCCGTCGATCACCAGCGGTTCGTCGGCGCGCTGCGTCACCGGCGGCGGCGGGGCGGCGATGGTCGGCGTGACCAGGATATCGGCATGGTCGAAGATCGCCTGAACCCGGCGATACAGCGCGGTGCGCTCGGGAAGCGCTTTCTGGAGCGTCCCGACATCCTGCGCCAGCCCCTCCTCCAGCGCCGACACCATGGTCGGGTCCATCCGGTCGCGCCATTTCTCCAGCACATGGCCGGAACGCGCGGCCTGATAGGCCCGCATCAGGACCAGGGCGGTATCCAGGCTCCAGTCCAGGCTCACCGGCTTGTCCACCAGTGTTGCACCGGCATCGACCATCGCCTCGACGGTCTTCGTGGTGTGCGCCTCGAAATCGGGGTCGAGATAGTCGTTCACCGTGCGCGGCATCCAGCGGATTTTCAGCCCCTTCAGGACGGACAGCGGATCGTCCGCCAGAGTGAGCGGCGCGGCCGATCCGCCCAGGGACCAGGGGTCCCGCGGGTCCGGGCCGGCCATGACATTGTGCAGCAGCACCGTGTCATCCACCGTGCGGGCCATCGAGCCGAGGCAGGTTAGGTTGCCGAACAGGTCCGGTGTGGTTTCGTGCGGCACCCCGCCCACGGTTGGCTTCAGCCCGACGATGCCGCAGCAGGCGGCGGGAATACGGCCGGAGCCGGCACCGTCCGTGCTGACCGCCAGCGGCCCGAAGCCCATCGCCACGCCGACCGCCGCACCGCCGCTGGACCCGCCACAAGTGCGGTCCAGCGCCCAGGGGTTGCGGGTGATGCCGTGCATCGGGCTGTCGGTCAGCACCTTATGCCCCAGTTCCGGCGTGGTGGTCTTGCCAAGGATGATGCCGCCGGCCCGACGGATACGGGCGATTGCCTCGGCATCCTGCGCCGGCACATTGTCGGCGAAGATGTGGGAGGCTAGCGCCGTGCGCATGCCGGCGGTCGGTACCAGATCCTTCACTGTCACTGGCAGGCCATGCAGCGCGCCCAGCGAGTCACCGCGCATGACAGCTGCATCGGCCGCGGCGGCTGCCTTCAGTGCCCCTTCTGCATCAACCAGCGCGAAGGCGTTGGTGTCGCCGTTCAGCCGGTCGATCCGGTCCAGCGTCGCCGCCACCAGTTCCCGCGAGGACAGCGTCTTGCCGCGGATCGCCGCCGCCAGTTCGGTCGCGGACTTCTGCCAGAATTCCGTCATCACATCCTCCCCCTTTTCCGGTTCAGCGCCAGCAATCGGCGACGCGATCATAGGCGCCGAGACGCAGGTCGCTCTTGGCCTTTATCAGCTCACCCTTGGCGATCTTTTCCGATGGCGTGCGCGGCAGCGTATCGATGAACTCGATGTAGCGGGGAACCTTGAAGGCGGCGAGGTTGCGGTCGCAATGCTCGAATATCCGTGCCAGCGGCAGGGCGTCCTCCGGCAGGTCCGGCTGACGCACGATATAGGCCTTCACCTCCTGCCCGCGCGTGTCGTCTGGCACCGCCACGACGGCGGCGTCCATCACCTCCGGCAGATTCTTCAGCACGGCCTCGACCTCGCGCGCGGCGATGTTTTCGCCGGCCCTACGCACCATGTCCTTTAGCCGGCCGACGATGTAGTGGTAGCCCTGCTCGTCCTTTCGGAACAGGTCGCCGGTGCGGAACCACTCGCCGAAATAGGAGTCGCGGTTGGCCTCCGGTTTCTTGTAATAGCCCTGCATCAGCCCCTTGCCGCGCACCACCAGCTCACCGATTTCGCCCTGCGGCACGTCCTTGCCATCTTCATCGACGACACGGCATTCGCGGAAGGCGGTCGGCTTGCCGCAGGAGCCTGAGCCGACCATCTCCGTCGCCTCCAGCGGCACGAACAGCGTCGGCCCCACCTCGGTCATGCCGAAGGCTTCCATGGCCGGCGCATTGAAGCGCTGGCGCAGGTCGGCGTGAATTTCCTTGCGCACGCCATAGATGTTGGCGCGGCGCAGGCATATCTCCGCGTCGTGCGGGCTGGGCGGCTGCTTGTAGACCACTTCCGGAAACAGGCAGAAATGGATGCGGTGTTCGGCCAGCCACCCGGCGAACCGGCTGGCACTCTGCCGGTTTGCGACATACAGCGTACCGCGCTGGTGGAAGGCCAGCAGCAGCAGCCATTGCGGATCGAGATAGAAGAACGGCGTGGAGGCCAGGATGCGCTCGAACCGCTTCCCGTCGCGCAGCCCGTTCACCTTGCCGGCACTCAGCCAGTAGCGGTGCGAGAGCATGCAGCCCTTGGGGAAACCGGTCGTGCCGGAGGTGTACTGGATGTTCAGAAGGTCGTCATGGCCGGGCGCATAATCCAGCACCAGCGTGGCGGACTGGCCGGCGGCAATCTCCTCCCAGCGCCGGTAAGGGCCGGCATCCGGCGCGCCGGCCAGGGCAATATGGTCCGGCGGGATAGCCAGCGCCTGCTCCTCGCTGTCCCATTCCGGCGACAGCAGATCGCGGTAGTCGGCATGGGCAATCAGGAAATCGGCATCCGAATCATTGGCGATGTAACGGACCTCGCGGGCGGTATAGCGCACATTCACCGGTGCCATCACCGCACCCAGCTTCGCGATGGCCAGCCAGATGGTCGGCATGAGCGGAATGTTCGGTAGCATGACCGCGATATGGGTGCCCCTGGTCACCCCCCAGGCACGCAGCGCGTTGGCGGTGCGGTTCACCTCTGCGGCAAGCGCGCTGTAGGTGGTGACGACGCCGGCCTCGAAGAAATTCCAGGCGGGCTTGTCGCCAACTTCCGCCGCCGCCTCGTCCAGCAGGGCGCCGACATTGGCAGGCAACGGGTCAGTTTCGATGGCGAGGCGGCGCTCCTCCGGCGTCATGCGGGACAGGCGGTCAATGAAGTGCTCGATAGGCAGGCGGCTGGTGCTCATGGTGGCGGTTCTGTCCATGAAAAAGGCGGTCGATAGGAAGGGGAAGGCGCCCCGGCGCCGGGAGACGACAGCGCCGGGGCCAGGCTCACTGCGCGTCAGCGATGAGCTTTTCCAGAAGGTTGATACGGTCGGTCTGATTGTCGGCAATGAAGGCCCAATCCGGCTGGTAGAGCCTGGTCATCAGCTCGGCCAGGGTCATGCCCATCTGCTCCTCAGCCTCGGCCGGCAGCTTCGCCTTCGCGTTCAGCGGCAGGTAGCCGCCCAGCACCGAGCCGCGAAGCTGCGGCTCCGCCTTGGAGACGTAGTTCATGAACTTTTTGGTCGCCGCCATGTCCTTCGCATTCTTCGGCATGACCAGCAGGTAGGGGATCATCAGCGCGCCTTCTTCCGGCACGACCATGGTGACGTTCTGGGCACCCTGCTGGCGCAGATGCCAGACGCGGCCGGAGTAATACGGCCCGGCGGCGATTTCGCCCCGCGTCAGCAGCCCGTTCATATGGGCGATGGAGCTGTAGGTGGTCAGGGCGTTCGGCACGATCTTGCGCAGCAGATCCAACCCCGGCTCGATGTTCTTCTCATCACCGCCCATCGCCTTGGCGATGATCGGCAGATCGTAGGAAGACAGGTATATCGGCCGGGTGATCGCCAGCTTGCCCTTCCATTTGGCATCGCCGAGATTGGCCCAGGACTTGAAATCGCCTGGCTTGGCTTCATCCGTGTTGATGGCAATGCCGTAATACATGAAATACGGGCTGACCCCGGCCAGCTTGCCATCGGCATTGCGCATCAGATAGCGCGGATTGGTATCGGCGGTGTCCGGCAGTTCCGCCGGGTCCAGCAGCTCCACCATGCCGTCACGCATCAGGTTGGCGCCCTGCGGATAGGTCACCATCACGGCGTTATATTGCGGGTTGCCAGCCTGCGCGCGAAGCTGCGCCTCCGGCGTCGGTACCGGCACGATCTTCACATTGATGCCGGTCTCCTTGGCGAAAGGTTCGGCAAAGGCCGTCTCCCACACCTTCTCGACGCCGCCACCCCAGGTGGCGATCAGCAGGTCGGTTGCCTGTGCAGGCCGGGGAGCCATCGCCGCGACCGCCGCAAGGGCGGCGAGGACCGGCAGGGCGCGAAAAGAAAATTTCGACATGATGCTTCTCCCTTTGTTGTTCTGATCAATAGCCGCGCAGCGCAGCCATTCCCGGATCGGCCGGGCCCTCCGGCATCGTTCCAGCCGGCATCGCTTCCATTTGCTCCTGAACCGAAAGGCCCGCGGCATCGAGCGGCACCACGACCGCGCTTTCCGGCGCCCAGCCGAAGGACACGGGCTGGCCGGGCTGAAGGGCGGGAACGCCAGTGCCGGAATCCGCCGTGACCGCGACATAGCTCTCGCCGGCGGCTTCCAGCGCATAGCGTGTGCTGGCGCCGATATAGCTGCGCTCCACCACCCGTCCTTCGATGGTCAGGGCCAGCCTTTCCTGCGCCCCGGCCATCACCAGATGTTCCGGCCGGACCGATAGGCCGATACGGGTGCCTTCCGGCAGCTGGTGCCCGGCGGGGGAAGGCACGGCAATCACCCGCTCAAGCCTGTCGAGCCGCACCTGCATCTCATTGGGGCCAGTGCCGGCCACGCTGCCGGTCAGGAAGTTCGTATCGCCGACAAACTGCGCCACGAAGGGCGTGCGCGGCCGGGCATAAACCTCTTCCGGCGTGCCCAGCTGCTCGACCTGACCGCCCTGCATCACCGCGATGCGGTCGGACATGGTCAGCGCTTCCTCCTGATCGTGGGTGACGAACACGAACGTCGTGCCGACGCGCTGCTGGATGCGCTTCAGTTCCTGCTGCAACTGCCGGCGGAGCTTCAGGTCCAGCGCGCCCAGCGGTTCATCGAGCAGCAGCACCTTGGGACGGATCACCAGCGCGCGGGCCAGCGCCACGCGCTGGCGCTGGCCGCCGGAAAGCTCATGCACGCGGCGTTCTTCCAGCCCGGCCAGATCGACCAGTCCAAGCGCCTCGGCAACCTGGCGGCGGATGTCCTCACGCGCCATGCGCCGTACGCGCAGCCCATAGGCAAGGTTCTCGCCAACGGAAAGATGCGGAAACAGCGCCAGATTCTGGAACACGATGCCGATGGGGCGTTCATAGGGCGGCGCCTCGTTCATCCGGCGCCCGGCAATGCGGATCTCGCCCTCGCTGGGTGTCTCGAAACCGGCGATCATGCGCAATAGCGTGGTCTTGCCGCAGCCGCTGGGCCCCAGCAGCGTCAGGAATTCGCCAGCGCGGACACGGACCGAGACGTCGCGCACGGCATGATGGGCACCGAATCGTTTATGCACCCGCTCCACATCAAGGATCGACGATTTGGTTATATTGTTTTCTGACAAGGGGCGCTCCGGCGTTCCTGCTCGGGAATCTCTCGTTTCAGAGATTTTCTTGTGACTATTGAATGACACCCCCAAGGGAAGCAGTCCTGAAACGGCATTTCAAATTGCTAATGATCGTGTTTTCATAACTTATAGTTATGTATTTCAGGGAGTACCGCGTGCCGCTTTCCCACCGTCAGCTGGACGCCTTCCGCATGTTCATGGAAACCGGATCGGTCACCGCCGCCGCTGAAAGGCTGCGCGTGTCGCAGCCGGCGGTGAGCAAGAGCCTGGTCGGGCTGGAGTATGATCTCGGCCTCACCCTGTTCGTACGCAGCAAGAAGCGCCTTGTACCGACACATGACGCGCAGCTCCTGCACCGGGAGGTGCAGCGGCTGTTCTCCTCGCTGAACGACATAGAGAGTTTCGCGCGCGACCTGCGCTTCCTGAAATCCGGCGAACTGCACATCGCCTCCGCCGCGTCGCTGGGGCACACGCTGGTTGCGGATTCACTGGCCAGCTTCGCTGCCGAGCATCACAAGGCACGGATCGTCTTCAATGTCAGCACGACGGTCAGCCAGATCGTCATAAACCAGCAGGTCGATCTGGGATTCTCGCTGATCCAGGTTCAGCATCCGGCCCTGGTGAACGATCCGCTGTTCCATGCGCAGGGCGTCTGCGTTGTGCCGAAATCGCATCGTCTGGCCGGCCGGGAAACGATCACCGCGGAGGATCTGCAGGATGAGCAGTTCATCTCCTTCATGCGCGACAGCCGCATGCGCCATATCATCGATGCCGCCTTCGAACAGCGGCGCATCGCCCGCTATCAGCAGTACGATGTGTTCACCTCCGTCGAGGCCTGCGCCCTGGTCTCGCGGGGACTGGGCGTCAGTATTGTCGAGCCGCTGGGCGTGGCCTATGCGCAGTGGCCGGATCTGTGGGTCGCCCGCTTCGAGCCGGCCATCCGCTTTACCTTCAATGTGATGCGCGCGCGCGACAGGATGCCCTCACGGCTGGCGGAGGCCTATCTCGGGCATCTGACCAGGGCCATTGAGCGGATACGAAAGCACGCCGAGGCAGAGAGCAGGCTGATCGAGCTGAGCCTGCCGGCATAGGCCATCCACCTCAGGTCAGCTTAGCGGCGGTGCTGATGGCGAGAGCAGACGATCCGCCTTTAAACATCAGCCTCTTTCAAGAGGGCGACCGCCTGCTCACCGCTGACCTCATGGCCTGCCACCTTGCACCAGCCTTCCGGTGTTCTGACGAACTGACGCACCGTCCGGGCCAATAACTCAGCTCAGCCAATCCTCCGAACGCAGGCGCTCAACTGATCGGCCCCCACGGACGGGTCCAATTTGATTGTTAGTGCAATGATGGTCGTGGCGCCAGCGCGGGCGGCATCGC
>NZ_JAKUSO010000021.1:0-54938 GCF_022449305.1 Oceanibaculum sp.
CTCGACCTTCGCCTGGCGCAGCCGGCGCAGAACCTCATAGCCATCCATGTCGGGCAGCATGAGATCGAGAATGATGATGTCGTAGTCGTAAAGCTTGCCGATCTCCAGCCCGTCCTCGCCGAGGTCGGTTACGTCCACGATGAAATTCGCCGATTGCAGCATCATCTCGACGCTGCGGGCCACGACCTGATCGTCCTCGACCAACAGTACGCGCATGGCACTCTCCTTCTCCCGTCGTCACGGTTTTCTTCCGCGACAATAAGGAAAGGTTAACATGAAAAATTGAAGGGAACGTTAACGAATTAACAAATTCGCCCCGGCGCCGCCGCTGCGCTACAATGGGTGGCCGATCACGATGGGAGCTGGCAAGCCGATGGAATCGCCGCTGCGGCAATTGCGCGAAGAGCTGGAACGGGTGCCCTCATACACCATGTATGGCAGCGTCTCGGCGGTGCTGGGCATGATGGTCGAAGTGGCCGGCGCGTGCCGGTCGCTCTCCATCGGCGACCGCTGCCGGCTGGTCACGCGGCAGGGCCGGCGCGTGCCGTGCGAGGTGGTGGGATTCCGGGCCGAACGCGCGTTGCTGATGCCCTTCGGCACGCTTGATGGTATCGGCATCGGCTGCAAGGCCGAGCTGGAAAATGCCGAGCCCATGGTTTACCCGCACGAAGGCTGGCTGGGCCGCGTGGTTAACGCGCTGGGCGAACCGGTAGACGGCAAAGGGCCACTGCCGCAGGGCAAGATCGCGATCCCGCTGCGCAACCGCCCGCCCTCGCCGCATGCCCGCCAGCCGATTGGTGAGAAGATCGATCTCGGTGTGCGGGCGATCAACACCTTCCTGTCCACCTGCCGGGGCCAGCGCATGGGCATCTTCGCCGGCTCCGGCGTCGGCAAGTCGATCCTGATGTCGATGATGGCGCGCTTCACCCAGGCCGATGTGAATGTGATCGGACTGGTCGGCGAGCGCGGCCGCGAGGTTGGCGAATTCCTGCACGAACAGCTGGGGGCGGAAGGGCTGGCCCGCTCCGTCGTGGTGGTGGCGACATCCGACGAATCGCCGCTGATGCGCCGGCAGGCGGCGCAGATCACCCTGTCGATCGCGGAATATTTCCGCGACACCGACCGCGACGTGCTGTGCATGATCGATTCGATCACCCGTTTCGCCATGGCGCAGCGCGAAATCGGGCTGTCGACCGGCGAGCCGCCGGCCTCCAAAGGCTATACGCCGACCGTCTTCGCCGAGCTGCCGCGCCTGCTGGAGCGCGCCGGCCCCGGCATCGACAGGGGCAGCATCACCGGCCTGTTCACCGTGCTGGTGGAAGGCGACGACCATAACGAGCCCATCGCCGACGCGGTGCGCGGCATCCTGGACGGGCATATCGTGCTGGAACGCCAGATCGCCGAGCGCGGCCGCTACCCCGCGATCAATATCCTGCGCAGCGTCTCGCGCGCGCTGCCCAACTGCAACTCGCCGGAGGAGAACAAGCTGCTGGGCCAGGCGCGGCGGCTGATGTCCACCTATGAGGACATGGCCGAGATGATCCGCCTCGGCGCCTACCGGCAGGGCACCGATCCGGCGGTGGACGAGGCCATCCGCTATCACGAGCCGCTGGAAACCTTCCTGCGTCAGGACCCCTATGAGCGCGCCGGCCTGTCCGAAGGCTATGACCGGCTGGCGACGATCCTGGAAGCGGTGGAGTGAGCTAGGCCATGAAGGCGCTTTCCACGCTGATCCGCCTGCACACGCATCAGCTTGACGATAAGCGCCGCGCGCTGGCCGAGGCGGAACGCCGGCTGGACAATGCCAGGGGGCAGCGTGCCGCCCTGGACGAAGAGATGGTGGCGGAGAAGGAAACGGCCGCCAAGGGCGGGGAGGGGGCCTATACCTATGGTGCCTATCTCCAGGCGGCCAAACGCCGGCGCGAAGCCATCGATGCCGGGATCGCGGTGCTGGAAAAGGCGGCTGGCGAGGCCCGCGACGCGGTAGCCGAAGCCTTCGCGGAGTTGAAGAAATACGAGATCACCAAGGCTAACCGCGAACGCCGCGAACAGGAGGAGGCCAACCGCCGCGAGCAGGAGTTACTGGACGAGATGGGCCTCGCCATGCACCGCCGCAACAACGGCGAGGGCTAGGCCGTCTCCGGCGCCGCCGCTGCGGCTAATTCTCCTCCCGGCATTTCCCCCATTTTCTCCCCGTCATTCCCGGGCTTGTCCCGGGAATCCAGGTCTCAGCTTACTCGACCGACGATCCAGCAGATTGAGGCCTGGACCCCCGCAACAAGTGCGGGGGTGACGGTCTGAGGTAGGGGGAGAGTCGAGTGCGCCTTGCCGAGTTGTCCGCTCAGGCCGTCTCCGGCTTCGCCGCCGTCATATCCTCCACACCGGCCGGCAGGCCGCGGTCGAGATCGAAGCCTTCCTGCTGGCGCCGCCACATCGCGGCATAGATGCCGTCCCGGTCGATCAGATCGCGGTGCGCACCGCGTTCCACGATCTCGCCGGCCTGCAGCACGATGATCTCGTCGGCATCGACCACGGTGGATAGGCGGTGCGCGATGACCAGCGTGGTGCGTCCCTTGGAGACCTCGCGCAGCGCGCCCTGGATTTCCCGCTCCGTATGGGTGTCGAGCGCGCTGGTCGCCTCGTCGAACAGCAGGATGGCCGGGCGCTTCAGGATGGTGCGGGCAATCGCCACGCGTTGCTTCTCGCCGCCCGACAGTTTCAGCCCGCGCTCGCCGACCCGCGTGGTGTAGCCGTCCGGCAGGCCCAGCACGAAATCATGCACCTGGGCAAGGCGCGCCGCCTCCTCCACCTCCGCCGGTGTGGCGCCGGGGCGGCCATAGGCGATGTTGTAATAGATCGTGTCGTTGAACAGCACGGTGTCCTGCGGCACGATGCCGATGGCGGCCCGCAGGGAGGATTGCGTCAGCTCGCGCACATCCTGTCCGTCGATGCGGATGGAACCGCCATCCACATCGTAGAAGCGGAACAGCAGGCGCGAAATGGTGGACTTACCCGCCCCGCTCGGCCCGACGATGGCGACGGTCTTGCCCGCCGGCACCTTGAAGCTGACATCCTTCAGGATCGGCCGGTCCGGGCGGTAACCGAAGCTAACCTCGCGGAATTCCACAGTGGCGTTGGCGGTGACCAGATCGACGGAATCCGGCCGGTCCTTCACCTCGCGCTCGACGCCCAACAGGCGGAACATCGCCTCCATGTCGATCAGCGACTGCTTCATCTCGCGATAGACGAAACCCAGAAAGTTCAGCGGCATGTAGAGCTGGATCAGATAGCCATTCACCAGTACGAAGTCGCCGACCGTCATGCTGCCATTCTTTACGCCGTAACCGGCCATCACCATGACCGCGACCAGGCCGATGGCGATGATCGCACCCTGGCCCACATTCAGCAGCGACAGGGTGGTGCGGCTCTTCACCGCCGCGAATTCGTAGCGCCGCAGCGCATCGTCGAAGCGCCGCGCCTCATGCGCTTCATTGCCGAAATACTTCACCGTTTCGTAGTTCAGCAGGCTGTCGATGGCCTTGGTGTTGGCCTCCTGGTCGGTCTCGTTCATGGCGCGGCGGAACTTGATGCGCCATTCGGTGATCGACAGGGTGAAGGCGATATAGCCGGCGATGGTCGCGAAGGTGACCAGCGAGAACCAGAAATCGTACAGCACCCACAGGATGCCGCAGACCAGCAGGATTTCCAGGATCGTCGGCACGATGTTGAACAGCATGAAGTTCAAAAGGAACTCGATGCCCTTGGTGCCGCGCTCTATGACGCGCGACAGGCCGCCGGTCTGCCGGTCCAGATGGAAGCGCAGCGCCAGGTCGTGCAGGTGCTGGAAGGTCTTCAGCGCGACATTGCGGATGGCGCGCTGCGCCACCCTGGCAAACACGAAATCGCGTAACTCGTTGAAGCCGGAGGAGGCGACACGCACCAGGCCGTACAGGACCAGCAGGCCGACCGGCACGGAAATCGCCGCAAGGTCGGGATTGGTCAGCGCATCGACCGCCAGCTTATAGACATAGGGGATATAGACGGTGGCGATCTTGGCGATGACCAGGAACACGATGGCCACGATGACGCGCGCCCGCATGCCCGGCTCGTCCTTCGGCCAGAGATAGGGCGCAAGCGCGCGGATCGCCTTCGCGTCCGCCTTCAGGTCGGAACCGCTGCGCGCGGCGGATGCTGCCGCGCCATGGGCCTGGGTCATGTCGATTTCCGTTCGATGGGTTTTCTCCTAAGTGGGGCTTCGCGGCGGATTTGGATAGTGTTTTTTGCTCTGCGCGTCATGGTCGCTGCATGACGGATGCTAACTTGTCGTGACAGTAGAAGCCCCTCTCAAACCGTCATTCCCGGGCTTGTCCCGGGAATCCAGGCTTCGGCTCGCTTCGGCATCGATCCAGCAGGCTGAACCCTGGACCCCCGGTACAAGACCGGGGGTGACGATTGGAGTATGAGGCAACGCCTGCGCGTTAATCTTTCATGGCGGTCTGCCCCCGCCCTTTCCCTGCCGTGCCGGGCGTGGCACAAGGGCGCCATGACCGACAAGCCAGCCCCCCTGCTTTCCGCCGCCGAGACCGAGGAGCGCGCCAATGCGGCGGGCGCCCTGTTCATGCTGGCGTCGATCTTCGCCTTTTCGGTGATGGATGCGACCATCAAGTGGCTGGCCGTCACCTACCCGGTCATGCACATCGTGTTCTTCCGCAATTTCTTCGCCTTCATCCCCATCGCACTGATGCTGGCCGCCCGGAAGGACCGGCTGGCGGCGCTGCGCACGCGCAACTGGAAGGGCCATCTGATCCGCGCGGCGCTGGGGCTGACCTCGATGATCCTGTTCTTCAACGCCTTCGCGCTGATGCCGCTGGCTGAGGTGGTGGCCATCGCCTTCTCCGCGCCGCTCTTCATCACCGCCCTGTCGATGCCGCTGCTGGGCGAGCGGGTGGGGCCGCGCCGCTGGTCGGCGGTGGTGGTCGGCTTTATCGGCGTGCTCATCATCCTCCGGCCCGGTACGGAGCTGTTCCAGCCGGTTGCCTTCCTGCCGCTGATTGCCAGCCTGTTCCTGGCGCTGGCGATGCTGCAGGTCCGGCTGCTGACACGCACCGAGACCAATATCGCCCTGATGACCTACATGACGACGGCCGGCGCGCTGGCGACGGCGCCCTTCCTGCTGTCTGGCTGGGTGCAGCCGACCGGGTTCGACTGGGGGCTGTTCGTCGGCATGGGGATCATCGGCGGCACGGCGCAATATCTGCTGACCCAGGCTTTCCGCAAGGCGCCGGCCTCGCTGATCGCGCCGTTGGAATATTCCGGCATTCTGTGGGCCGGGCTGTTCGGCTACTGGCTGTTCGGCGAGCTGCCGGACCGCTGGGTCTTTGTCGGCTCGGCCATCGTAATCGCCAGCGGGCTTTATATCCTGCACCGCGAGACCAGGCTGGGCCGCTTGCGGCAGAAGCCGCAAAAAGGGTAATATTCCTGCCGAATACAGGGGTTGGGGGATCGCATGACAAAAATGCCGGTGCGGCTGTTCTCAGCGCCGTTGTTCCTGGGCGGAGCGGTGCTGTTGGCGGGCCTGTCCCTTGGCGGGCCGGCGGAGGCCGTATGCATCCGCAACCAGCTGACCGAGCCGGTGCGCGCCACGCTGGCCGGGGCCTATGCCTGGGAAGCCAGAATCATGCCCGGCTATGAGCTGTGCACCGAACGCACGCTGGATGCCGCCAGCGTCGAACGCGCCAAGGGCACGCGGCTCGCCATGTCCATCGTTTCCGACGTAACCGCTGGCCGGCGCTACTGCGACGGCTCGGTGAAGCACGCCGCCCTTGTGATGCTGTATGTGGAGCGCGATGGCCGTACCATGCGCTGCGATGCCTATTGAGGCGATTACCCACTCAATTTGAAAAAGAGTATGTCGCGCCCGGTACTGTTTCGCCCGGCGTTTTGATTTCATAGTGCCGCCAGTTTCGGGGCCAGTTTTAGGGCCCGTTTCGGCGGCGGAATTGTCACCACCACAGTATGGGGTGCATTCCGGCCATTCCGGCTGACCGCTAGTTGCGGCCGGCAGAACCGATAAGATTAGTTTGGGATTTTCTTCGCGGGGGAGCGGACGATGTCGGAAAAGATGGTGGAGTCGGGACGGGGCTGGCAAATGCCGTTGTTCGCCATCCTGCTGTGCGGCAGCCTGATCGTTGCGCTGTCCTTCGGGGTGCGCTCCGCCTTCGGCATTTTCATGGTGCCGATCTCCGGCGAGCTGGGCTGGGGGCGCGAGATCTTCGCCCTGTCGATTGCCTTGCAGAACCTGCTCTGGGGTCTGGGGCAGCCCTTCGCCGGCGCGCTGGCCGACCGGTTCGGCCCGATGAAGGTGGTGATTGGCGGCGGCCTGCTCTACAGCGCCGGCGTCCTCATCATGTCGGTATCGACCACGCCGATGCTGTTCCACCTCTCGACCGGCGTGCTGGTCGGCTTCGGCCTGTCCGGCACCGGTTTCTCCATCGTGCTGGCCGCTGTCGGCAAGGTGGTGGCGCCGGAGAAGCGCTCCTGGGCGCTGGGCATCGTGACGGCGGCGGGTTCTTTCGGCCAGTTCGCCATGGTGCCGCTGGGCCAGGCCTTCCTGTCCGCCTATGGCTGGCAGACCACGGTGCTGATCCTCGGTATCAGCTCGCTGGCCATGCTACCGCTGGCTGGCGCCTTCTGGGGTATCGGCCAGCGTGGCGGACTCTCGGCCGGGCCGGCCAGCACCCAGAGCCTGGGCGAGGCGCTGCGCGAGGCCAGCCGGCATCGCGGTTTCCTGCTGCTGACCGCCGGCTTCTTCGTCTGCGGCTTCCATGTCGCCTTCATCGCCGCGCACCTGCCGTCCTTCGTCATCGACCGGGGGCTGGACCCGCGGATCGGCGCCTGGGCGCTAGGCCTGGTCGGGCTGTTCAACGTCATCGGCTCCTACACGTCGGGCGTGCTGGGCGGCAAGTACAGCAAGAAGTACCTGCTGAGCATGCTCTATGTGACGCGCTCCGCCGTCATCGTGCTGTTCATTTCCTTCCCGATGACCGAGACCACGGTGCTGATCTTCGCCGCCGCGATGGGCCTCTTGTGGCTGTCCACCGTGCCGCTGACCTCCGGCATTGTGGCGCAGGTGTTCGGGCCGAAATACATGTCGATGCTGACCGGTATCGTGTTCTTGAGCCACCAGATCGGCAGCTTCCTTGGCGTGTGGGGCGGCGGCTACCTGTATGACACCACCGGCTCCTACAATGTCGTCTGGTATTGCTCGATCGCGCTCGGCATCTTCGCCGGCATCGTGCACTGGCCGATCGACGAACGCCCGCTGGACCGGCTGTCGCCCGCCAAGGCGTAAGAAACGCTACGCCTCGATCTCGCTGTGCACCTCGATGATCTCGTTGTGCTCGACGAAGGGCAGGGGCGGGAAATGCGGCGTCGCCTGAAAGCTGACCTGGCCTTTCAGGCCGACCCGCTCGGCGGTTTCCTCGAACAGCCGGACGATCTCCGCCTTGATGTCGCGTGGCAGGGCGCGGTGGGTGCGCACGATCAGGTCCAGCCTTTCCGTGCGGGCCAGCCCGTCGAGCTGCAACGCGCCCAGCTTGCTGAGGTCGAGGTCGATGAGGAAACGGTGGCCTGATCCGCCCTCCGCGCCGCCGTCGCCTTCCTCCGTGGGATCGCGCATGAACAGCCGGATTTGCTGCAAATCGCGCCCGTCGAACAGCGGGATATAGAAGCCGCGCCATTCATTGCCGGCGGCATCGGTGCCAGTGCGTGTCATCTGCCCCATATCGTCGCTGAGGCGCGACAGCAGCGGGCTGCGCCCGTCGCGCCCACCCAGCGCGCGGGCCGTCTGATCGCCCATCCAGCTCCGCACATCGCCGCCGCGCAGCGCCGCCATGAAGAACAGCAGGGCGCCGGCCAGCTGCGGGCCGGGCTGCGGGATGGCCGTCTGCAGCAGGGTCTGGGCCAGGGCGGGATTGGTCTGCGACAGCTGGACGAAGGCCTCATTCAGGGCCGGCCACGCTCTGCCAAGGCTTGCTGGCTGTCCTCCTGCCGCCGCCGTTCCGGTGGCGTTGCCCGGTGGCAGGCCGAGGGCCGCGCGGGCGGTGGCTTCCGCATTCCCGAGGGCGCTGGGCGACAGGCCCAGCGTGACGCCGGTTCCGGTTGGCAGGCCCTGCGCGCCCGGAATGGTGACAAGGCCGAAGCTGGTCTGCAGCAGCGGCTGGCCTGCCGCCGTGCTGCCGACGACCGTGGCGGTAATGGTCGCGCCGCCGGTGGGCAGCGGCTGCAGGCCGGGGGGTGGGGTGGGCGTCTGGCCCGCTGTCGCCTGACCAGCCTGTGTTACTTGCCCCGCTGCCGCACCCTGTACTGCTCCCTGTGTCGTTTGTCCTGCTGTTGTCCCTTGTGCCTGCGCCGGTTGCTGGATGGCATTCACCGTGACGGCGATGGTGCTGCCGGCCGGCAGGGCCTGCAGGATCTGGGCGGCGGGCGCGCCAGCGGGCAGCGCCGTGAGGCTGGCGCTTGTCGAGGGCGCGGTCAGGGAGGGGGGCAGCGCTGGCGTCTGGACCGGCTGACCCGCCGGGGGCGGTGTCGGGCCGGCTGCGGCGGGCGCGCCTGCTGACTGAGTTGCGGCTTGTGGCGTTGCGGCTGGCGCTGCTGGTGCCGCTGCTGTTGGCGCCGAAGGCGTAGTACTGCCGGCCTGAGTGGGTAGCGGCGCGGATGCCGGCGGCGTTGCAGGAGTGACGGTGGATGCCGGTGTCGGCGTGCCAATTGCGGGTGCGCCAGTCGTGGGAATGGTGGTGTTCGCGGGCGTCGTTGCCGGCGCGGTCGTAGCCGGAGGCGCCCCGGTAGCAGCTTGCGCTGCCTGCGGGGCTGCGGCCTGTGCTGGCGCGGGCTGCGCAGGCGCGGCCTGCGTTGGCGTGGTCGGGGAGGCTCCCGGAATCGTCTGCCCCTGGACCGGCGTCTGCCCCTGCGCCTGGCCCTGGCCGGTCAAGGTCTGCACCAGCAGGGCCTGGACCGTCTGCCCGGCCTGCAAGGGCTGCGGTGGCTGGGTGCTGGCCGCAATGACGGGGGAGGAGGCGACGGAAACCGCCGGCTGCTGGGCTGCCGGTTGTGCCCCCTGCTGGGGAGCGGGCGTTGCCGTTCCGGTCTGCGGTGTTCCGGCCGGGCTGGCGGGTTGCGTGGGTGTGCCACCCGGTACCTGCCCCGCACCCTGCGCCGGTACGGAAGGTGTTTGTGCAGCCGGCTGCTGGCCTATCTGCTGGCCCGGTTGTTGTGCCGGTTGCTGGGCAGGCTGCGCGGGCTGTTGCGGCAGCGGCTGCTGAGTAGGTTGCTGTGTAGGGGCCGCCCGTCGGTCAACCGACAGGACCACCACCTGCTGGCTGTCGCCGACGGCGCGGACCTCCATGGTCAGCGCTGTGCCGGGCCGGAAATTGGCCGCCGTGCGCAGTGCCACGGCCCCCTGCTCGGTGCGGACGATGAGATTGCCCTGCTTGTCGCGGCCTTCCACCGTGCCCTTGACGACAGTGCCCGGATCGGCCGCCTTCAGCGATTCCGGCGCATTGACCAGCGTGCCGACGGTCGCCGCCGGCGCCGTACCGGCGACTCCGACGGGCGATGTCGGCGGGACGAAGCTCATTGCGGCTCCAGCAGGCTTTCCAGCAGTTTCTCGACGTCACGGGCAGCGTCGCTGTTCGGCGAGCGCAGCAGGATCGATGTCTGGTTGCGAATGGCGTCGGCAACCTTGCGGTCGCGCCGGATGATGCCGGCCAGCGGCGGCGAGGCCTTCAGGAAGCTCTGGCAGGCCTTCAGCAGTGTCTGATAGGTGCGCTGCCCCTCGCCGACCGAATCAACCATGTTCACGATGATGCGGACATCGGCGTTGGGGTCGCCCTGCAGGGTCAACTTGATGAAGGCATAGGCGTCGGTCAGCGCCGTCGGGTCGGCGGTGGTGACGACCAGCGTCGTGCCGGCCCAGCCGGCCAGCGTGCGCACCGTGCGGTCGATGCCGGCCCCCAGATCCAGCACCACCCGGTCATAGCCGAGGGCAAGCTGCTGCAACTCCTCGCCCAGATGGGTGAGGCGCGGGACGGGCAGGGCGGCAAGGCTGCCGGAGCCGGAGCGGCCGGCGATCACTGAGAAGGAGGCTTCGGGATGCGGGGTGATGGTCTGGCTCAGCGTCGCCTTGCCTTCGATGAAGGCGCCAAGATCGCGCTTGGCCATCAGCCCGAGCTGGACATCGATGTTGGCCAGCCCGAGGTCGCCGTCGAACAGCAGCACGCTTTCGCCGCTGAGCGCCAGCGCATGGCTCAGTGTCACCGACAGCCAGGTCTTGCCGACCCCGCCCTTGCCGGAGGCGATGGCGACCATGTTCTGCGTCTTGCCCAGGGCACGGGGCAGGCGAACCGGGTCGGAAACGGGAGGTATGGCGTTGCTCATGCGAAGACCCTGTCACCAAATGCCGGGGTACTGATCCCCCTTTCCTGAGAAAGCAACAAACGTGCCAGCGAAACCGGGTTCAGAGGCGCCAGCCCCTCGGCCACGCGCGGCGAGGTGCTGACATGGGAGAAGCGGAACTGGCCGATTTCCGCGGCCACCAGCATAAAGCCAAGACGGCGCGCGAGATCGAGCCGCGTGGCGATCAGTCGGCTGGTGCCCAGCGTCTTGAACATCTCGGCAATTTCTGCCGCCTCATGCACATCGCCGCCACCGGGCAGCACCAGCATAGGATCGGCCTCGGCCGCGTCGATCAGGTTCTTCAACTCCTTGAGCTCGGCCGGGTCGAACGGATTGATGCCGGCGCTGTCGATGAGCTGCAGATATTTCCCGCGTTCCGCGCAGTAGCGTTTCAGGTCGCCCGGATTGTCCGCCGTCTGCAGCTTCAGTTTAAGAACGGAGGTCAGTGCGGAAAGTTGCTCCACGCCGCCGGCCTTCACCGTATCGGTGGTGATGACCCGCACCGTCCGGCGCGCCAGCACGCAGCGCGTGGCCAGCTTGGCGACGGTCAGGGTCTTGCCCGCACCGGGCGGGCCGATCAGCATGATCGGGCGGCGGAAATCATTCTCCGGCATCGGCGCGAAGCGGAACTGGCTGTCCAGCGCGCCGGCCAGCGCCAGTGCCGGATCGTCGGTGTTGAGGCCGGAGGCCGCGCGCAGCAGCCGGTCGGCCAGCCGCCCCGGCACGCTGTGCTGTTCCATCGCCTCCGAGAGAATATCGCCGAGGTCAGCCACTTCCGGGCTGTGATGATGATGGTCGTCCAGCGGGTCCAGATCTTCCACGATATCAAGCGCGGCGGTGACGCGCACACCACCTTCCTCGCCCTTCTGGGTGGAAACGATGATGGCATCCTCGCCGAGTTCGTCGCGGATGATCCGCATCGCCTCGGCCATCGACGGAGCCTTGAAAGTCTTAAGACGCATGCTTCGTCCTGGCCCTCCGGTGTGCCGGCCGCCTGTTCCTGATCACGCTATCCGGGATAGCGCGAGGGGCAGCCTGACACGCCAATCTCATATCTGTCCCAGGGTCTTGATCTTGGCCTTGGGGTGAATCTCGCTCTGCGACAATACCACGGTCGCCGGTCGGAACCGTTCGATTATCGACCGCACATAAGGCCGAATGGCCGGGCTGGTCAACAGTACCGGCGCCTCGCCCAGTGCCGCCAGCTGCTCGAAGGTCTGGCGGATGGCGCCGATGAACTGCTGCAGCTGGCTGGGTGGCATGGAAAGCTGCTTGTCGTCGCCCTGGCCGACGATGGATTCGGCGAAGGCCTGCTCCCAGTCCGGCGACAGGGTGACGATCGGGATATGGCCTTCCTCGTTGACATACTGCTCGCTGATCTGCCGGGCGAGGCGGGAGCGCACATGCTCGGTGATCATGGTGATGTTGCGCGTGTAGGTGCTGGCCTCCGAAACGCCCTCCAGAATCGTCGGCAGGTCGCGGATCGAAATCCGCTCCGACAGCAGGTTCTGCAGCAGGCGCTGCAAGCCGCCCACGGAAATATGCGTCGGCACGATGTCGCCGATCAGCTTCTGATGCTGGCCCGACAGCTCGTCCAGCAGTTTCTGGGTCTCGGTGTAGGACAGCAGGTCCGCCATGTTGTCGCGGACGATCTCGGTCAGATGCGTGGTGATGACGGTCGGCGGATCGACAACGGTATAGCCGCGGAACATCGCCTCCTCGCGGTGGCTCGGATTGATCCACATGGCCGGCAGACCGAAGGTCGGCTCGCGCGTGTTCTCGCCTGGCAGGTCGATCTTCTGGCCGCGCGGGTCCATCACCAGCAGCATGTTGGGGCGGATATCGCCGCGCCCGGATTCGATCTCCTTCACCCGGATCATGTAGGTGTTGGGCGGCAGCTGCAGATTATCCTGAATGCGCACGGAGGGCATGATGAAGCCCATCTCGCTGGCCAGCTGCCGGCGCAACGCCTTGATCTGCTCCGTCAGGCGCTGGCCATCGGTGCTGTTGATCAGCGGTAGCAGACCGTAGCCCAGCTCCAGGCGGATCAGGTCGATATGCAGCGCCGTGGAGATCGGCTCCTCGGCGACCGGCATCTCCGCCGTCTCGGTGGCGACGGCCTCGGCCTTGCGCAGCGTCTCGGCCTTCTTCTGGCGGGTCAGCAGATAGGCGGCGCCGCCGGTGATTGCGGCCAGCAGCGCGAAGGGCAGGAAGGGCAGGCCAGGCAGCACGCCCAGCACCAGCATCAGGAAGGCAGACAGGCCGAGCGCCGTCGGATAGCCGCCCAGCTGCTTCATCAGCTGCTTGTCGGCAGTGCCCGGCGTCCCCGACTTGGAGACCAGCATGCCGGCGGCGGTGGAGACGATCAGCGCCGGAATCTGGCTGACCAGCCCGTCGCCGACGGTCAGCAGCGTATAGGTCTGCGCCGCCGCGCTGAAGCTCATGCCCTGCTGCGCCACACCGATAATCATGCCACCGATGACATTGATGAAGGTAATCAGCAGGCCGGCGATGGCGTCGCCGCGCACGAATTTAGAGGCACCGTCCATGGCGCCGAAGAAGCCGCTTTCCTCCTCCAGCTCCTTCCGGCGGGTGCGGGCCTCGTCCTCGTTGATGAGGCCGGAGGACAGGTCGGCGTCGATCGCCATCTGCTTGCCGGGCATGGCGTCCAGGCTGAAGCGCGCGCCGACTTCGGCGATACGGCCAGCACCCTTGGTGATGACGATGAAGTTCACGATCACCAGGATGCCGAACACGATGACGCCGATGACGAAATTGCCGCTCATCATGAAGGAGCCGAAGGCGGCGATCACATCGCCCGCAGCCGTCGGCCCGGTATGGCCTTCGGCAAGGATCAGGCGGGTGGAGGCCAGGTTCAGCGCCAGCCGCAGCATGGTGGCGATCAGCAGCACCGTGGGGAAGGCGTTGAAGTCCAGCGGCCGGTGAATGAACATCACCGTCATCAGGATCAGGACCGAGAAGGTGATCGACAACGCCAGCGCGATGTCGAGCAGCCAGGTCGGCATGGGCAGGATCAGCACCGACAGGATGCCGATCATGCCCAGCGCAACGGCGATATCCGGGCGGTTTACAATGCCGCCATAGCGGCCGAGCAGCGCCTGTATGCCGCCGCCGGAGCCTCCGCCCGAATCCTGTTGCGAGGTGTCAGCCATGCCTCAGCCCGTCATCCAGTGGCGGTGCGGCGTCATGCGGTTTCCGCTTCTCCGGGCATCGGCACAGGCACGCCCTCTTCGGTATATTGCCGCAGCTTGTTGCGCAGGGTGCGGATCGAGATGCCCAGGATGTTGGCCGCATGGGTGCGGTTGCCCAGGCAGTGCTTCAGCGTGTCGATAATCAGGTCGCGTTCGACATCGGCGACGGTACGGCCGACCAGCTTGCCAAGGCCGAGCGCTTCCACCGTGGAGCGGGTGTCATCGTCGCCATCATCCGTCGCGGCCTGGAAGGAAGGCACCTCGGCGACCGGGGCCGTTCCCGGCTGTTCGCCGGTCAGCATGATCGCCTCCGGCCCGATCTCGGTGCCGCTGGCCAGCAGCACGGCGCGGTGCAGGGTGTTTTCCAGCTCGCGCACATTGCCCTTCCAGTGATGGCCCTGCAGCCGCGCAATGGCCTTGGCCGACAGCGGGCGAATGTCGATGCCGTTGGCTTCCGAATATTTCTTCACGAAATGCTCGGCCAGAACGTGGATGTCCTGCGGGCGCTTGCGCAGGGGCGGCAAGGCCAGGTTGAAGACGTTCAGGCGGAAATAGAGGTCTTCGCGGAAATTGCCGTTCTTCACCTCCTCCTCCAGATTGCGGTTGGAGGTGGCGATCAGCCGGACATTCACCTTCACCGGTGTGGTGCCGCCGACGCGGTCGATCTCGCGCTCCTGGATGACGCGCAGCAGCTTGGCCTGCAGGCGCGGGTCCATCTCGCTGATCTCGTCCAGCAGCAGGGTGCCGCCATTGGCTTCCTCGAACTTGCCGATGCGGCGCGCGACGGCGCCGGTGAAGGCACCCTTCTCATGGCCGAACAGTTCGGATTCCAGCAGGTTCTCCGGGATGGCGGCGCAGTTCAGCGCGACGAATTTCTGGTCGGCCCGGCGGCTCTTGCTGTGCAGGTAGCGGGCCATCACCTCCTTGCCGGTGCCGCTCTCGCCGGTGATCAGTACGGAGGCGTCGGACGGGGCGATCTGTTCGGCCAGCTTGATGACCTGCGCCATCGCCACATCCTTGAAGATGACAGCGTTGGATTCCTCGGCGACGGCCTCCAGCACGGCGGCGATCAGGGCGGCGTCCGGCGGCAGCGGCACATATTCCTTGGCGCCGGCCTTGATTGCCCTCACGGCGGTATCGGCATCGGTGCCGATGCCGCAGGCAACCACGGGAATCGTGATGCGTTCCGCCTTCAGGCTCTCCATGAAGCGGGCAATCGGCAGCCTGACATCGATCATCACCAGGTCAGCGCCCTGGCCGGCGCGCAGCGCCTGCAGCCCCTTATCGATGGTATCGGCGTGGCTGACCTTGGCACCGCGGGTCAGCGCGATCTGGCTTGCGGCCGTCAGATGCCCTTCAAGGGCGCCGAGAATGAGCAAACGCATACCTAACTCTCCATTGACCCCGGTTGCCCCCGGAAGGGCCTGGGATGCCTTCGTTCAGTCGAACAAATCGATGCGCTGCGCGGGCGGCAGCACGGTATTGATCTGCATTTCCGTCCGGCGCGGATGCTCCTGCCGGGCGATGGAGGCGGCGCCGATCAGATAGATTTGCGAGACCATCTGATCCTCGCCCATGTTGCGCTCCAGCTTGGAGGCCAGCGGCGCGAACACCATGTAGGCCAGCACCGCGCCATAGAAGGTGGTCAGCAGGGCGACAGCCATGGCCGGCCCGATGGAGGACGGATCGCTGAGCCGGCCCAGCATCTGCACCAGGCCGACCAGCGTGCCAATGAGACCCATGGCCGGTGCGACTTCCGCCGCCTTGCGCAGCATGCCGGCGGTCTGTGTCTGGCGCATCGCGGTGGCCGCCATCTCCTGGCGCATGATGCGCTCCACCTCATCAGCCGGGGAGCCATCGACGACCATCTGCACCGCCTTGTGCAGGAAGGGTTCGCGCTGCATCTCCGACAGCCCGCTTTCCAGCGCCAGCACGCCCTTGGCGCGGGCGATCTCCGACAGGTGCAGCATCCAGACAGCGGCCGACTGCGCGTTACGCGCCGGGCGCAGCAGCACATTGCCGATCACCTCATGCGCGCGCAGCGCATCACGCAGCGAATAGCACACCAGCGTCACGGCGAAGGTGCCGCCAAGCACGATCAGCACCGACGGGATATCGAGAAAGGCGGCGGATGAACCGCTGATGCTCATCGCCGCGAAGATCATCCCGAAACCGCCGACCAGGCCCAGGATGGTCGCGAAATCGACGACCATGCGCGATCCGGGCGGCACGAGATCGGCCCGGTTCGTCGCCATCCTGATACCGGCAGCGGGCGCAGCCCTTCCGGCGGCGGCTTCCGTCTTGCTGGAAACATCCGACATGCACGAAAATCCTTACGTCAGATGCGGATCAGCTCGACCGGTCGGACTTGATGATTTCCGTCATAGTCACGCCCAGCCGTTCATCGACAATGACCACTTCGCCGCGTGCGACGAGCCGGTTGTTCACATAGATGTCGATGGCTTCGCCGACCTTGCGGTCCAGTTCGACCACCGCGCCGCGGCCTAGCTTCAGCAGCTGGCTGACCTGCATGGTGGCCTTGCCCAGCACCGCGGAGACCTGGACGGGAATGTCATAGACCGCCTCCAGATCGCGGGCGGAACGCTGGATATCGTCGTCCTGACTGCCGCCATCATCGTCGGCGAAGGGCTGCTCCTGACCTTCCAGTTCGGAGAGTTCGAGATCGTCGTCGTCAGCCATGTCTGTCTCCCTGGCTATGCGGCTTTAGGGGCTATTCGGCCTTGGGGCCGGGCGTTTCGGGGGATGGCTCGTCGCCGGTCGGGGCCGGCATGTCGTCAGCCATCTCTTCGGGTGTTTCAGTTTCGGGCGGTGGGGAAAGCTCGCGCGGCGCGCGCCCCAGCGTGCGTTCCATCGCGGCGCTCATCCGCCGCCAGATGTCCCGCTGCAGCCGTTCCGCACCGCCTTCGGACCATTCCAGCCGGCAGTCGCCTTCCGAAAGCTCGGCATCCGGGCGGACCGTGATCTGGCCCTCGAAGGCATTGTCGGCGGCGATTTCTGTCATCCTTGTCTGCACCTGTTCGGCCAGATCGGGATGGACGCGCACGATGATGCGCGGCTCGTCGCGCAGGGAGCCGAACACCTCGGCGATCATCGCCTCGATCTCCGCCATGCCGCCGCTTTTTGCCAGGGTGGGCGACAGCTGGCGGACCATCGTATAGGCCAGCTCGGTCAGGTCGGCGGACAGCGCATCCAGCGCCGCCCGATGCGCAGTCTGCAACTGCCGGAAGCGGTCGCCGACACTCTGCCAGCTGTCGGCAAGCCGCTGCTCGACGCCGGTCATCGCCTCGGCGCGCCCCTGTTCGACGCCGCGCTGGAAGCTGTCAGTGGCGACCTGGTCCAGCTCTTCCTGGCTGTAGCTCGGCGGCGGCGGTTCGGCGGCTGCCTCGGCAGCTTCCTGTTCCGCCTTCTTCTGCGCCGCGCGCTCGGCCTCACGCCGGCGCTTCAGCTCCGCCGGGTCGATGTCGAAGTCGCGTTCGAACAGGAAGGGTTTCATGCCGTGTGCTGTGCTTCCGGGTCGTTAGTAGATCAGCTGATCGTCGCCGCCGGACTCGGCGATGACGATTTCGCCACGGTTGGCGAGGTCCTTCGCCAGCTGCACCATGTAGGTCTGTGCCTCCTCGACCTCCTTCAGGCGCACCGGGCCCATGCCCGCCATGTCTTCGCGCATCAGCTTGGCGGCGCGTTCCGACATGTTGGAGAAGAACAGGTCGCGCAGGTCCTCGGTGGAGCCCTTCAGAGCAAGGCCCAGCTTGTCCTTCTCCGCCGTGCGCAGCAGGGTCTGCACGCCGCCCGGATCGAGCCTCGCCAGATCCTCGAAGGTGAACATCAGCGACTTGATCTTCTCCGCCGCGTCGCGGTTGCGTTCTTCCAGCGCCGTGACAAAGCGCGTCTCTGTGGCGCGGTCCAGGCTGTTGAAGATTTCCGCCATCATCTCGTGCGGATCGCGGCGGTTGGACCGTGCGAGGTTGCTCATGAACTCGGTGCGCAGCACGCGCTCGACGTCGTTCAGAATGTCCTTCTGCACCGATTCCATGCGCAGCATGCGCATCACCACTTCCATGGCAAAGTTTTCCGGCAGCAGCGCCAGCACCTTGGCGGCGTGCGCCGGGTTGATCTTCGACATGACCACGGCGACGGTCTGCGGATATTCGTTCTTCAGATAGTTCGCCAGCACCAGCTCGTTCACATTGCCGAGCTTGTCCCACATGGTGCGGCCGGCCGGGCCGCGGATTTCCTCCATGATGTCGCCGACCCGGTCGGGGTCGAGGACCTTGGAGAGCAGGCGTTCCGTAGAATCGAAGCTGCCGACCAGCGAGCCGGTGGAGGAAATCTGCTCGGCGAACTCGACGAACAGCCGTTCCACGATGTTGGAGCTGACGGTGCCGAGATTGGCCATGACCTGGGAGACTTCCTTGATCTCCTCGTCCTCCATCAGGGCGAAGATCTTGGCGGCATGCTCCTCGCCCAGGCTCATCAGCAGGATCGCTGCCTTCTCGGGGCCGCCCAGCGAGCGGTAGTCTTCTCTTACGCGCATCGTCTCATTCTCCCGGCCGCGGCCTGATGTCACGCGGCCTCATGGTTGCCCATGGCCAAACGGGGTCAGTTCTGTTCCTGGTACATCCAGTTGCGGATGATCGAGACCGCCTCGTCCGGATGCTTGTCCACGATCTCGCCGATCTTGCGCAGCGAGGAGGCGCGCACGCGGCCCTCGACACGGCTGATATCGATCATCGTGTCCAGCATATCCTCCTCTTCTTCTTCCGGCAGGGCCAGCGCGCCCATGCCTTCCGGCGCCATTTCCATGCCGGGCATGCCAGGGCCGGCCAGGGCGGCGGTCGCACCGGACTGGTCGCGCAGCATGCCGGTCGGGCCGCTGAGGATCGCACCGGCGGCCGGCAGCGATTCGAACAGGCGGCTCAGCACCGGGCGGACGACCAGCAGGATGACCAGCAGGCCGACAACCGCCAGCACGATGATCTCGGCAAGCTGCAGGAAGTCGTTCTTGGACAGGCCGAACAGGGTGGAATCCGCCCCCACGCCGATATCGTCCAGCGGCGCGAAGCGCATGTTCACCACTTCGATCTGGTCGCCGCGATTGGCATCGAAGCCGATGGTCGAGCGCACCAGCGCCTCGATCTGCTGCAGCTGCTGCTCGTTGCGCTCCTGATAGACCGGCTCGCCGCCATCGCCGCGTGTATAGGTGCCGTCCACCAGCACCGCCACGGTCAGACGGCGCACATTGCCGGTCTCCCGCACGATGTTCTGCACGGTGCGGGTGATCTCGTAATTGACGGTTTCCTCGGTCCGCGAATCGCGGCTGCTGGCGCCACCGCCGGGCTGGCCCTGCTGCGCTTCCGGCAGGTTGGTCTGCACGGTGACCGCCTGGTTGGCGCCGCTCTCGGTGCTCTCCCGGCTTTCATCCACATTCTGCGTGGAGCGCACGACCTGGCCGTTCGGATCATATTCCTCGCGGTTGGTGACGATGCGGTCGAAATCGAGGTCGGCATGCACCTCGGCGCGCACCTTGACATAGCCGACTGAGCGCTCCAGCAGCATCTCGATGGCGCGCGCCGTGCGGCTTTCGTAGGCGATGCGGCGTTCCTCGGCAGTGGCCGCCAGATGGTTCGGGTCGTTCGGGTCATCAACGCCGCGCGCCAGCAGGCTGCCCTTGTCATCGATGATCGACACCTTGGTCGGGGTCAGCCCCGGCACCGCCGCGCCGACCAGATACTGGATCGCCTTGATCTGCTCGCGATCGAGGCGCTGCGCGCCCTGCATGCGCAGCGCGATGGAGGCGCTGGGCTCCATGCGTTCGCGGCTGAACAGCTCGCGGCGCGGCATCACCAGATGGACGCGCGCCGAGCGCACGCCACGGATCGAGCCGATGGTGCGGGCCAGCTCGCCTTCCAGCGCGCGCAGCTGGTTGATGTTCAGGACGAAATTGGTGGTGCCGAAACCGTCGGACTTGTCGAAGATCTCATAGCCCATCGAGCCTTCGGTCGGCAGGCCCTGCTGGGCCAGCGCCATGCGCAGATTGTTGATCTGGTCGCCCGGCACGTAAATCTCGCTGCCATTCTGGCCGCGCAGCTCGAACTGCGCGCCGCTCTGCGACAGGTAGTTCACCACCTCGCGGGAATCGCCTGGCTCCAGTCCGGAATAGAGCAACTGCATGCTGGGCGAGGCCAGGCGGCTGGTCAGGAAGAATAGGAAGGCGATGAGGGCAACCGCAACGCCGCCGAGAACGGCGAGGCGCACAGCACCGAGATTTCGGAAGAATTGCATAATTGGGTTCACGGTTCGCCCTTCCTCGCCGCTATGGCCCCTTGTCTGTTCCCCATATCGGGGGGAGCCTGATCGTCTCTGACCCTGCCATCGCCGGGATGACCCGGCTTCAGTTCTGGCTTTGCTTTCCCGGTCACGCTTTCCTGACCGCCGCGCCCGCTCTCGTGGCTCTTGAGGGGCGCTCGGTCGCGTTATCCAGCCGCGATATCGGTGATCCAGACGGCTGCAGATCCGGTATTCAGCAAATTACCTAAAATTTTAATTATAATGAAGTGATTTGCGTGCCCCACGAACCAGCTTTTGCTGATTTTACCCCAACTGTTGCAACTAGGCAACTTTTGCCTAGAGCAGATATAGCAGATGAATCAGTGAAAGAACAATCCTTTATGGGGCGTTTCTTGAATATTGCATGAATTCAGCGCGACAAGGATTCCGGTCGGAAGGGAGCGGCAGCTATCCTGTGACCATCGGATACGCATTGGAGGGGGGCCGCTGTCTCTGGTCTTCACCGGCGGCTTGGGCCATATTTTGGCAGGCCACGGTCGAAGACCGCACAAAAGAGCGAGGGAGTGACGGGCATGGCGGGCAAGGCGACGCAACTGGCGCTGGTTTCCGGTGACAAGAAGGACGCGCCGGCAGACAAGCTTGCCTATCTGAAGGCGCTGGAGCGCCGCGTGCTGTGGCTCTCGCACTGGATGATCCATAACGCCAACCATGTCCGCCCGTCGCGCGACGGGCTGAAGGTCGGCGGCCATCAGGCTTCTTCTGCTTCGGTGGCAACGCTGATGACGGCGCTGTATTTCGATATTCTGCGGCCTGAGGACCGGGTGGCGGTGAAGCCGCATGCCAGCCCGATCTTCCACGCCATCCAGTATCTGATGGGCCGGCAGGATCGCGACGCGCTGGAGAATTTCCGGGCGCTGGGCGGCGCGCAATCCTACCCGTCGCGCACCAAGGACAAGGACGAGGTGGATTTCTCCACCGGATCGGTCGGTCTTGGCGTGGCAATGACGCTGTTTGGCTCGATCACCCAGGATTATGTGCGCCAGCATTTCCCGGAGCGGGAGAAGGCTGCCAAGCCGGGGCGGATGATCGCCGTGATGGGCGATGCCGAGCTGGACGAGGGCAATATCTACGAGGCGCTGCTGGAAGGCTGGAAGTACGACATCCGCAACACCTGGTGGGTGATCGACTATAACCGCCAGAGCCTGGACGGCGTAGTGAACGACCAGCTGTTCCAGAAGATCAAGGGCTTCTTCGCCGCGGTTGGCTGGAAGGTCGTGATGATCAAGTATGGCAAGCTGCTGGAGGAGGCGTTCAAGAAGCCCGGCGGCGAGGCCCTGCGCAACTGGATCGACGATTGCCCGAACGATCTGTATTCGGCGCTGGTCTTCAAGGGCCAGAATGGCGATCCCAGCGGCTGGCGCAAGCATGTGCTGGCGGATCTGGCGGGTCATAACGGCATCCCGCAATTGCTGGCTGAATATGACGATGAGGGCCTGCACCTTCTGATGACCAATCTGGGCGGCAATGACATGGAAGCCGTGCTGGAAGGCTTCGCCCAGGCCGAGGATGACACGCCGCACTGCTTCATCGCCTACACGATCAAGGGCGCGCAGACCCCGCAGGCCGGCCACAAGGACAATCATGCCGGGCTGATGAGCGTGGAGCAGATGGCCAGCTTCAAGAGCCAGATGGGCATCGCCGACGGCGCCGAATGGGAGGCGCTGGACGACCGCGATCTGCCGGTGGCCAAGCTGCGCGACTTCATCGCCAAGGCCCCGTTCAACCAGCCGGGCAGCCGGGTGAAGGAGAGTGCGCGGGTCGCTGTGCCCGATGACTTCCCCACCGTGAAGGCTGACAGGATTTCCACCCAGGCCGCCTTCGGCCATATCCTGAACGCGCTGGGTAAGGGGCGCAGCGACCTGGCAGGGCGGATCGTCTCGACCTCGCCGGACGTCACCGTCTCCACCAACCTCGGCGCCTGGGTGAACCAGCGCGGCATCTTCAGCCGCCGGGCGCGCGACGACATCTTCCGCGCGGAAAAGGTGGTCTCGGCGCAGAAATGGGCGCGCTCGCTGACCGGCCAGCATATCGAGCTGGGCATCGCCGAGAACAATCTGTTCATCATGCTGGCCGCACTTGGCCTTGCCGGGCCGCTGTTCGGCGAGAAGCTGCTGCCGGTCGGCACGCTGTATGACCCGTTCATCGCGCGCGGCCTCGATGCGCTGAACTATGCCTGCTACCAGGATGCGCGCTTCATGCTCGTCTCCACCCCGTCGGGCATCACCCTGGCGCCGGAGGGCGGGGCGCACCAGTCGATCTCCACACCGCTGATCGGTATGGGCCAGCCGGGCCTGACCTATTTCGAGCCGGCCTATGCCGACGAGCTGGCGGCGGTGATGCGCTGGGGCTTTGGCCATATGCAGGCGGCGGATGGCGGCTCGCTCTATCTGCGGCTCTCGACCCGAGGGCTGGAGCAGCCGCAGCGCAGCCTCGATGCGGATTTCGCAGCACAGGTGGTGGCCGGCGCCTACTGGCTGGTCGAACCGTCGCCGGACTCGGAGGTGGCCTTGGTCTATTGCGGCGCGGTGGCGCCGGAGATCATGGAGGCGCACTCTGCGCTGGCCGAGGATATGCCGGGCCTCGGCGTGCTGGCCGTCACCTCGCCGGACCGGCTCTACAGCGACTGGAACCGGCAGACCGAGGCGCGCCGCAAGGGCCAGAAGGTACAGCCGACGCATCTCGACAGGCTGCTGGCACAGGCGCCGGCGGCAGCGCTGGTCACGGCGCATGACAGTCACCCGGCCGCCCTGTCCTGGATTGGCGCGGCGGCAGGGCGTCCTGTGCATGCGCTTGGCGTTACCAAGTTCGGCCAGTCCGCCGATCTGCCCGATCTCTACCGCGTGCACGGGCTGGATGCGGAGGCGCTTATCGATGCGGTGGCGACGGCCTGCCTGGGTCGTATCGGGGGGCGTCTCGGGGGAAGTCTCTAAGCAAAGGGTTGCATACTCTATCGACCGCTGCCCTTGGCATTCAGCAGCCGGAATGCTACCCATAACCTGTAACTGATCCTTACAAATAAGTCAGAACAAGGGAGCTGCCTGCCATGCTTGTCGGTGTGCCGAAAGAGGTGAAAATCCACGAATACCGGGTCGGGCTGGTGCCGGCCTCGGTGCGCGAACTGGTCGAGCATGGCCATCAGGTGATGGTCGAGACCATGGCCGGGCACGGCATCGGCTTCGACGATGCGGATTACGAGGCGGCGGGCGCCAGCATCGCCGGCAGTGCTGCGGACATCTTCGCCAAGGCCGACATGATCGTGAAGGTGAAGGAGCCGCAGCCCGCCGAATACAAGATGCTGCGCGAGGGGCAGGTGCTGTTCACCTACCTGCATCTGGCGCCCGATCCCGAGCAGACCAAGGGGTTGATGGAGTCCGGCTGCATCGCCATCGCCTATGAGACGGTGACCAACCAGCGCGGCGGCCTGCCGCTGCTGTCACCGATGAGCGAGGTTGCCGGGCGCATGTCGATCCAGGTCGGCGCGCACTGCCTGGAGAAGGAGCGTGGCGGTGCGGGCGTGTTGCTGGGCGGCGTGCCGGGCGTGCCGGCGGCCAAGGTGACCGTGCTGGGCGGCGGTGTTGCCGGCACCAATGCGGCGCGCATGGCAATGGGCATGGAGGCGCATGTCGTGGTCATCGACAAGAGCCTCGACCGGCTCTACCAGCTTGACGAGCGCTTCGGCTCCGAGCTGCACACCATCTTCGCCACCCGCGACGCCATTGAGCAGCATGTGCTGTCCAGCGACCTTGTCATCGGCGCGGCGCTGGTGCCCGGCGCGGCAGCGCCCAAGCTGGTTACCGCCGACATGGTGAAGCGGATGAAGCGCGGCTCCGTGCTGGTGGACATCTCCATCGACCAGGGCGGCTGCTTCGAGACCTCGCGCCCGACCAGCCATGCCGAGCCGACCTATGTGGTGGATGAGGTGGTGCATTACTGCGTTACCAACATGCCGGGTGCCGTTGCCCGCACCTCCACCGTGGCGCTGAACAACGCGACCCTGCCCTTCGCGCTGGCGCTGGCCGACAAGGGCTACCGCAAGGCGCTGGCGGACGACGTCCATCTGCGCAACGGCCTGAACATCCATACGGGGCGGGTCACCTACAAGGCCGTCGCCGACGCGCTGAAGCTGCCCTACACCCCGGCTGAGGACGCGCTGGCGCTGTAGCAGCCTGAGAATTGAGCCCTGAGAATTGAGCGGAGTACCAAATTCTGGTACTCTGCTGGCGATCAGGAGGCTTTTGCCATGTCCCGCAATACATCGGTATCTCTGGGCCCGCATTTCGCGGCTTTCGTTGACCGCCAGGTCGATGAAGGCCGGTACGGTTCCGCAAGCGATGTCATTCGCGCCGGCCTGCGCTTGCTGGAAGAGCGCGAGGCCGGCCTTGCCGCACTTCGGGCCGCCCTCATGGAGGGGGAGGAAAGCGGTGTTGCCGCGCCGCTGGATATCGAGGCGTTTCTCGCCGACCGGCGGCAGGACCGATAGGCCGGTATGGCTTATGTCCTGACGCCGAGGGCGCGGCGGGATCTGGCGGATATCTGGCGGTTCACGAACGGACGATGGGGCGAGGCACAGGCCGACGCCTATGTCCGGCAGATTGCCGAGTGTTGCCAGCGCCTCTCAGAAGGGGCGCTGATCGGCAGCGACGTCTCTGCGATCCGGCCCGGCTACTGGAAATTCCGGGTCGGTTCGCATGTGCTGTTCTACACAAAACCTGCGGAACAGCGTTTGGAACTCGTCCGCATCTTGCATCAGCGGATGGACATCACCGCCATCTTTAGCGCACCCCGACTCTAGCGCAGGAATCGGCCGAGATGGGTCTGGACGTTGCGGGTCAGCGTGGCGTCCAGATCGCGCAGGGTGGTCTCGGTCAGCTCGTACCAGGCGCGTTCGCGGTCATTCAGCGTGATGTCCTCCGGCACGGTGCGGCTCCGCTGGACGCGCGCCTCCGCCATGCCGATCCGCGATCCGCGGTTGTCGAGGATTTCCAGCACCGCTTCAGCGGTCGCCGTGTAGCGCTCCGCCTGCTCGTTGGTGAAGGTGCCGCGCAGGCCGGTGGTGGTGCGCAGCTTCTCCTCGACGATGCTGGCTTCCTTCACGCGCAGCACCGCCCGGTTGAACTGGGTGCCGGAGGCCGTCAGCCGGTCGCTCGCCCAGCGTTCCATCGTGCGGCCGGGATTGACCGGCACCAGATGCTCGACATGCGGACGCGACAGCGGCTCGCGATATTCGTTCACCACCTCGATGGAGCCGACATCCAGCCCGATCTTCTGCCCGCCCTGGAAGGTGATGTCGGCATAGCGCGGCGCCGGGTCGGGCGTGGCGCAGGCGGCCAGCACCAGGGCCAGGAAGCCGATGGAGAAGAAGTCAAGGGAGCGTGACAGGGTGGGGCGGAACATGGCGGATTCCTCAGAGATTCGCGGGCATCTGCGCGGCATCGGGCGTGGTTGCGGGGAACCTCTCCGGCGCGCGTTGGGCCAACAATGGGGTGGCGGCCCTGTTCTGGCAAGATGCGCCGTGAGGCACGCTAGTGCCGGGTCGCGTCCGCCAGCGCATCCAGATCGGAATCGTCGTACCGGTACGCGCGATTGCAGAACTGACAGGTAACGACCACGGCGCCGTCCGGTTCCTTCATATCGTCCAGCTCGGCACGCGGCTGGGCGCTGAGCACGGCATCGACCCGCTCGCGCGAACAGCGGCAGCGGTCAGTCACGGCATGCGGCTCGAACACCCGCACGCCATCCTCGTGGAACAGCCGGAACAGCAACTCATGCGGCGACAGCTCCGGGGCCAGCAACTCCTCGTTCCGGGCGGAACTGGTCAGGATGACGATGCGGCGCCAGCCATCCTCCGCCTCATCCTCGGTCAGCGACTGCCAGATGCGGTCGGCCTCACTGGCGCTGCCGCCCTCGGCCGGCATGCGCTGTACCATCAGCCCGGCCGCGCGCCATACGCTGCCGCCACCGGGCAGGGCGACGCGCTCGCAGGCGGTTTTCAGGCAAGTCTCGATCTGCTCGGAATCGCGGAAATAGGTATGGGCGCAATCGGCCAGCGTGGCGCCCGTCAGTTCGACGATGCCCTGATAGCGGTCGGTATGCGCGCCCTGATCGACCGTGAAGGCGAGGTGGCCCGCCCCCAGCAAACCCGGCACCGATCGTTCGATGCCGGCGCCGCTTTGCGCGCGTGCCGCTGCCGCCGAGGCGAAGCGGTCAGCATCGAACTGGGCATAGCCACGAAGATGCCCATCCGAGGTGACGTCGGCCACCAGCAGGCTGATCGGCCCGTCGCTCTGGATCTGCAGGGTGAAGACGCCGTCATATTTCAGCGCGCCGGCCAGCAGCACCGCCAGCGCCAGCGCCTCGCCGAGCATGCGGGCGACCGGCTCGGGGTAGTCGTGTCGCCGCAGCACGGCATCGACCTCACCGCCCAGCCGCGCCATGCGCCCGCGCAGGCCCAGCGATTCGATCTGGAACGGCAGCAGCATGTCGTCGGTCATGCCCGGCATGCCGCCGCCGGCATATGCCGTCACGTCAGGCACCAGCGCAGGATGCCCTTCTGGCCATGCAGCCGGTTTTCCGCCTCATCCCAGACCACGGATTGCGGCCCGTCGATGACCTCCGCCGAGACCTCCTCGCCGCGATGGGCAGGCAGGCAGTGCATGAAGATGGCCTCCGGCTTGGCGTGGCGCATCAGCTCCGCATTCACCTGATAGGGCTTCAGCATATTGTGGCGGCTGCCCGCATCCGCGTCGCCCATCGACACCCAGGTATCGGTGACCACGCAATCGGCCCCCGCGACCGCCTTCTCGGCATCGTGGGTGACAGTGATCCGGGCACCCTGCGCGCGGGCCCACTCGATCAGGCCGGCATCGGGGGTCAGCATTTCCGGGCAGGCGATGCGCAGCTCGAAATCGAACCGTGCAGCGGCATGAATCCAGGAGGCGGCGACATTGTTGCCGTCGCCGCTCCAGGCCACGACCTTGCCCTTGATCGGCCCGCGATGCTCCTCGAAGGTCATCACATCGGCCATGATCTGGCAGGGGTGGCTGCGGTCGGTCAGCCCGTTGATGACCGGCACGCTGGCATTGTCCGCCAGCTCCTGCAGGATCGCCGGGCTGAAGGTGCGGATCATGATCGCATCGACATAGCGCGACAGCACGCGCGCCGTATCGGCCATGGTCTCGCCACGAGAGGACTGGATGTCTGCGGTGTTCAGCAGGACGACATCGCCGCCCAGCTGCTTCATGCCGACCTCGAAGGACACGCGGGTCCGGGTCGAGGGCTTCTCGAAGATCATCGCCAGCGTCTTGCCGGCCAGCGGCTTGTCGGCTTCCTCGCCGGCTTTCAGCGCTTCCTTCATGGCACGGCCGCTGTCCAGGATCTGCCGCAGGGTGCCTGTGTCGATCAGGTCTAGATCGAGAAAGTGCTTGGGTTGGGTCAACAGCTTGTTCATCGTCCGGTCCTCAGCCCGCCAGCTTGCGGGCGGCCTTTTCCATCATCTCCATCGCCTCGCCGACCTCGGTATCGCCGATGGTCAGCGGCGGCAGCAGGCGCAGCACATTGTCGGCGGCGCCGACGGTCAGCATGCCTTGCTCGCGGAAGGCGGTCTGCACGTCGCCGTTCGGCATCACGCATTTCAGCCCCAGCATCAGGCCGGCGCCGCGCACCTCCGCGAAGACGGTGGGGTGGCTGGCGACCAGCCCTTCCAGGCGGGTCCAGAAATCGCGGCCGACGCGCTCCACCTGGGCCAGGAAGGCCGGGTCGTTCACCACGTCCATGACTGCATTGCCGACCGCCATCGCCAGCGGATTGCCGCCGAAGGTGGAGCCGTGCGTGCCATAGGTCATGCCCTTGGCCGCCTTCTCGTTGGCAAGGCAGGCGCCAATCGGGAAGCCGCCGCCGATGCCCTTGGCGACGCCCATGATGTCCGGGGCGACGCCGGCCCATTCATGGGCGAACAGCTTGCCGGTCCGGCCGACGCCGCACTGCACCTCGTCAAAGATCAGCAGCAGGCCGTATTCGTCGGCCACGGCGCGCAGCTGCCGCAGATAGTCCAGCGCCGCAGGGCGGATGCCGCCTTCGCCCTGCACCGGCTCCACGATGATGGCACCGGTCTCCGGCGTGATGGCGTTGCGCAGCTCGTTCATGTTGCCGAAGGGCACATGGTCGAAACCGCCAGCGACCGGGCCGAAGCCATCCAGATACTTCTTGTTCCCGGCGGCGGCCAGCGTCGTCAGGGTGCGGCCGTGGAAGGCTCCCTCGACGGCGATGATGCGCACACGCTCCGGCTGGCCATTGGCAGAATGGTACTTGCGCGCGACCTTGATCGCGCACTCCATCGCCTCGGCGCCGGAATTGCCGAAGAACACGGTATCCGCGAAGGTCGAATCCACCAGCCGCTGGGCGAGCTTCTCCTGCTCCGGCACGCGGTACAGGTTGGAGACATGCCACAGCTTCTCGGCCTGCGCCTGCAGCGCCTTCACCAGATGCGGGTGGCAGTGGCCCAGCGAGTTGACGGCAATGCCGGCGGCAAAATCGAGATATCGTCGGCCGTCCGTCGCGTACAGATACGCCCCCTTGCCATGCGTAAAGCTGAGGTCAAGCCGGTTGTATGTGGGCATGACGGCAGGAAGCATCGATTTATCCCTTCCCATCGGTAAAAGGGTTGCAGCGCGACGGAATTTCGCGAAAGGGCGCGAGTATCCGCGCCCGCCCCGCCCATGTCAATTACAGTTGCGTTGCTTTATTAGGTAGCGCTCAAGCTTTCAGCTTGTAGCCGCTTTTCAGCATCGCGTAGCTGATCGCCAGCAGCACGAGGTTGCAGCCCGTCATGACCGCAATGCCGACCAGCGGCGGGGCGTCGGCATGGTCGATGAAGCCGTAGCGGAAGCCGTCGATCATGAAGAAGAACGGGTTCACATGGGCCAGCTCGTACCAGATGCCGGGCAGCCGCTCGGTCGAATAGAAGGTGCCGGACAGGAAGGTCAGCGGCACGATCACGAAGTTGGTGACGGCGGCGATATGGTCGAACTTGTCCGCCCAGATGCCGCCGATGATGCCCAGCAGCGACAGCAGCAGGGCGGCGGACAGCGCATGGAACAGCACATAGGCCGGGTGCGCGATGCTCACCGGCACGAACAGCCACATCGCCAGCAGGGTCGAGCAGCCGACCGCCAGCCCGCGCGTCACGCCGCCCAGCGCATAGCCGGCGGTCAGTTCTGCCGGCCCCAGCGGCGGCATCAGCGTATCGACGATGTTGCCCTGCACCTTGGCGACAACGAGGGAGGAGCTGGTGTTGGCAAAGGCATTCTGGGCAATCGCCATCATGATCAGGCCCGGCGCCAGGAATTCGGAGTAGGGGACGCCGCCGATGACCATGTCGCCCCGGCCCAGCGCCAGGGTGAAGACCAGCAGGAACAGCAGTGAGGTCACCATCGGCGCCGCCACCGTCTGCACGAACACCTTCAGGAAGCGCCGTACCTCCTTCTGGTACAGCGTCCACAGGCCGAGCCAGTTGACGCGGCCGATGGCCCTCGGGGTAACTCCCTTGGGTGCGCTGCTGGGGGTGATTTGGTGCGGAGCAGGATGCGACATGCTGGCTCTCGGTTGCGGGTCCGACAGAGACGGAGGCGCAGAAATAGTCCTTCCGGCCGTGCGGGACAACCCGTCCTGCCGTCGCCATCTGGCCGGAGCAGAAGGAAGATGGCAGCATGGCGGCATGACCGACAGCGCCCCCAAGCCGAACAGGCCGGCCCGGAAAATTCCTCGCAAGCCCAGCCCGGCCTCGCTGGAGCGCGCCGCCTTGCACTATCTGGAGCGATTCGCCAGCTCGGCGGAAAATCTGCGCCGGGTGCTGCTGCGCAAGGTGGAGCGGGCGGCCCGCCATCATGAGGATATCGACCGCGAGGCGGCGGCGGGCTGGATCGACGATCTGATCGCCCGCTATCGCCGCGCCGGCCTGCTGGATGACAAGGCCTATGCCGAGGCGCGCACCACCAGCCTGCACCGGCGTGGCGCATCGGCGCGCAAGATCAGGCTGAGCCTGGCGCAGAAGGGGGTGGCGGCGGACACCGTCGATGCAGCGCTGGAGGAGCTGGACGAACGGGTGGAAGGCGATGCGGAGATGCAGGCCGCCATCGCCCTCGTGCGGCGACGGCGGCTTGGTGTCTATCGTGCAGCCAGCGTGCGTGCAGACTACCGTGACCGCGACCTTGCCGCCCTGGCCCGGGCAGGATTTTCCTACGATATCGCGCGCCGGGTCATCGAGGCGGAGGATGAGGGCGCCCTCATGGCCCTGGCAGAGGCGGAATGAGCACCCCCGTCTGCGCGAAGCTGTGGTTTTTGCGGTAAATGCAGGAATCCTCTGGCCATCCGGTCTGGTTTGCGCGAACAATATTAGGAAGCGGCGTGCAGGCGCCTGACTATGGCGAATATAGCCTTTTCAGGTGGCTTGCTTCTTGCTTGGTGGTCATGCGGCCGGTGCGGCCCGATCCGAGGGTCAGCCGGCTGACGGTTGTTGGATGCCCATGAGGCTGTGTTTTGATGGTCGGATGCTTTAGGCGCGTGAAGATGATGGCGGTCGTTTCGACCGTGCTTCTGCTGACCAATTCCTGCGCCGGGCCGGCGCATATGGCGGAGCCGCCACGCGATTTCCTGGCCCGCGATGCCGCACGCGTTTTCACCGCCGGTTACGACAATATCGGCGAATATTATCTGGAGCCGGTCGATCTCGGCAGCCTGGCCGTGCATGGCATGCAGGGCCTGACCCAGCTCGACCCCAGCTTTGCCGTCACGCCGCTGAACGACCGGTTGCAGCTGACCGTTGGTCGGGCGGTGATCGGCGAATTCCCGGTGCCGCCGGAAAATGATTCTGTGCGCTGGGGGATGCTGACCGCCGCCGTTATCCTGGCCGGCCGCTCATCCTCTCCGGAACTGGCGAAGGTGGAACCGGAACGGCTCTACCGCACTGTGTTCGAGGCCAGCCTGAAGGATCTCGACCGGTTCTCGCGCTATGCCGACTACACGACCGCGCTCGATAACCGGGCCCAGCGCGAAGGCTTCGGCGGTATCGGTATCTCGCTGCTGCCGGACGACAGCCAGATCACCATCGCCAATGTGATGAAGGACACCCCGGCCGACCAGGCAGGGCTGCGTGCCGGCGACCGGATCACCAGGATCGATGGCCTGCCGACCGAGGGCATGAGTGTGCATGACGTGGTCAGGCACCTGCGCGGCGGCATTCACAGCCCGGTCGATCTGGGGCTGGCGCGGCCGCGCGGCCATGGCGCCGATGCCACGGTCGATACGCTGCATGTCACGCTGCGCCGTGCCCGTATCGTGCCGACCACGGTCAGCCTGGAGCGGGTCGATGATATTGCGATCATCAAGCTGCACGGTTTCAACCAGGATACCGCGTCGAGCCTGAGCCGCGAGATGGCGGAGGCCTGGCGTTCCGCCGGGGCAAATCTGTCCGGCGTGATCCTCGACCTGCGCGGCAATCCGGGCGGGCTGCTGGATCAGGCGGTGTCGGTGGCCGACCTGTTTATCTCCAATGGCCAGATCGTCTCGACCCGCGGCCGGCATCCGCACAGCCTGCAGCGCTATGACGCGCGCAGCGACGACATTGCGCAGGGGCTGCCGCTGGTGGTGCTGATCAACGGGGCCTCGGCCTCCGCCTCGGAAGTGGTGGCCGCCGCCCTGCAGGATAGTGGGCGGGCGGTGCTCATCGGCTCGCGCTCCTTCGGCAAGGGCTCGGTGCAGACTGTTGTTCGCCTGCCAAATGACGGCGAGATGATGCTGACCTGGGCCAAACTCTTCGCGCCGTCCGGCTATGCCTTGTCTGATTATGGCGTGCTGCCGTCGGTCTGCACCGCCAGCTATACCGACGATCCGGCGCAGGTGATCAGCGACCTCCGACGCGGTGCGGTGCGCCCGGCCAATCTGCTGGTCGCGCGCCGGGTGGTCTCGGAACTGGATTCCCGGCGCCAGCAGGAGCTGCGCGAGGCCTGCCCCTCGAAGCCGGCACATAACGAGAAGATCGACATGGATGTCGCCCGGCTGCTGCTGCGCGATGGCGAACTGCTGGGCCGCATGCGCGACATGTCGGTCATGGCGGTGGCGCTGAAGGCGGATTGAGCCGCGCCATTTACGCTGCATAAGGCTTGACAGGAAGTTTCCGGCCTGTATGTTCTCGGCCTCTCACGCAACCCAAGCGAAATGGGATCTGCCGTCATGGCGAAGTCGAACACTCTGCTCATCAAGCTCGTCAGCAGCGCCGACACGGGCTTCTTCTACGTTGCGAAGAAGAATCCGCGCACCATGACGGGTAAGCTGGAACTGAAGAAGTATGATCCGAAGGTGCGCAAGCACGTCGTGTTCCGCGAATCGAAGATCAAGTAAGCGCGTCCATCCGCGCTTTCTATGAAAGGCCGCCTTCCGGGCGGCCTTTTTCGTTTTCTGGGTCGTTTCTGGGTACTTACACGCCCTTGCGGTGGCGCCGCGGCTTCTCATCGGACGGCACCTCGCCCCAGCGGCGGACGGCACCAACCTCCAGCCCGAACAGGTCCAGCACGCGGCCGACGCTGTGATCGACCATGGCCCCGATATTCTCCGGCCTGGCATAGAAGGCCGGGACCGGCGGCGCGATGATCCCGCCCATCTCGGTCACGGTCAGCATGTTGCGCAGGTGCACGGCGGTCAGCGGCGTTTCGCGCACCATCAGCACCAGCCGGCGCCGTTCCTTCAGCACCACATCGGCGGCGCGGGTCAAAAGGCCCGAGGTAACGCCGCTGGCGATCTCTGCCAGCGTCTTTACCGAGCAGGGGGCGACCACCAAGCCCAGCGTGCGGAAGGAGCCGCTGGAAATCGCCGCCCCGATATCCTCCTGCGGGTGCCAGTAATCCGCCAGCGCCTGAACGTCGCG
Source organism: Oceanibaculum sp. (assembly GCF_022449305.1). NCBI lineage: Bacteria > Pseudomonadati > Pseudomonadota > Alphaproteobacteria > Rhodospirillales > Oceanibaculaceae > Oceanibaculum > Oceanibaculum sp. The sequence continues at coordinate 32,950 of NZ_JAKUSO010000021.1, forward strand.
CAACTTCCAGTCGGTCTCGTGCGCCAGCGTGATCTCCGCTGACCGGGACATGACCAGATGCGTCTCGACCGGATGGTCGCGCAGCAGCTGCAGCAGCCGGATGCCGTAGAGGACACCGGATGCGCCCGAAATACCGACGATGAGGCGCTGCTTTTCGAGAGGCTTTTCCAAGGAGCTTTCCATGGTCATCACCTAGCGCGGAACCGTGCCCGGGTCCAGCCTGCCGAATAGGGCGGAAAGCCCGATTGTGACGCTTGCACAGGAGGCGTACCATACCCACGTCGAGTTTGTAGAGTTCCTGCGAACCAAGGAGGTTGGATATGGCAACAGCCGATAGCCGGATCGACGCCCTGAAGGTCAAGCATCAGCAGATCGACAACACGCTCCAATCCGAAGCCAGCCGACCGTTTCCCGACGACAATGCCATCGCCTCGCTGAAGAAGGAAAAGCTGAGGCTCAAGGACGAAATCACCCGACTGACGCGCCATTAGCGCAGCGCCTGGCCCCTGAAGGGGCCGAACGCTCCTTCAGGGATGCCGACCCGATATCGGAATACGCGATTTCGCGCATAACGGACTTGCGGGAATGCCGCCAAAACAGTACCGGTAGCGCGTAATCCCGTCGCGTTCGGCTGGACTCTGCCGGACAGTCCGTTAATGTCTCGCCCGACGCTACGCAAAGGATCGCGGAAGCGGTATTCTATGCCGTTATCCGCCCCGATCCGCAGCCATGGAGAATCGCGACCGTGACAGGCACCGACACGCTGAAAACCCGCCGTACCCTGGTGGTTGATGGCGATGAGTACGAATATTACAGCATCGAAGCGGCCCAGAAGGCCGGGCTGGGCGATGTTTCCCGCCTGCCGATGTCGCTGAAGGTTCTGCTGGAGAACCTGCTGCGCTACGAGGATGGCCGCACCGTCACGGTCGATGATGTGATGGCCATGGGTGCCTGGCTGAAGGAGCGGAAGTCCACGCGAGAGATCGCCTATCGCCCGGCCCGCGTGCTGATGCAGGACTTCACCGGCGTGCCGGCAGTGGTCGATCTGGCCGCGATGCGCGATGCCGTTGCCGCGATGGGCGGCGATCCGCGCACAATCAACCCGCTCTCGCCGGTCGATCTGGTCATCGACCATTCGGTGATGGTGGATAATTTCGGCACGATGACCTCCTTCGAGGAGAACGTCGATCACGAGTTCCAGCGCAATGGCGAGCGCTATGCCTTCCTGCGCTGGGGCCAGAAGGCGTTCGACAATTTCCGCGTGGTGCCGCCGGGCACCGGCATCTGCCATCAGGTGAACCTGGAATATCTCTCGCAGGTCGTGTGGACCGGCAAGGACGGCAACCGCACCGTCGCCTATCCCGACACGCTGGTCGGCACCGACAGCCACACCACCATGGTGAATGGCCTGGCCGTGCTGGGCTGGGGCGTGGGCGGCATTGAGGCCGAGGCGGCCATGCTGGGCCAGCCGGTGTCCATGCTGATCCCGGAAGTTGTCGGCTTCAAGCTGACCGGCAAGCTGCGCGAGGGCATGACCGCGACCGACCTGGTGCTGACCATCACCCAGATGCTGCGTGCCCGGGGCGTGGTCGGCAAGTTCGTGGAGTTCTATGGTCCGGGCCTCGACAATCTGTCGCTGGCCGACCGTGCCACCATCGCCAACATGGCGCCGGAATATGGCGCCACCTGCGGCTTCTTCCCGATCGACAAGGAAGCGCTGCGCTACCTTGCCTTCACCGGCCGCGACGACAAGCGCGTGAAGCTGGTCGAGGCCTATGCCAAGGCGCAGGGCATGTGGCGCGACGAGAAGTCGCCCGATCCGGTCTTCACCGATTCGATGGAGCTGGATCTGGACACGGTGCAGCCCTCGCTGGCCGGCCCGAAGCGCCCGCAGGACCGCGTGCTGCTGTCCGACGCGGCGGCTTCCTTCGGCAAGGCGATGGCGGAAATCGGCGCCAGCGGCAAGCAGGTGCCGGTGAAGGGTGCCGACTACAAGCTGGAGGATGGCCGCGTGGTCATCGCCGCGATCACCAGCTGCACCAACACCTCGAACCCGTCGGTGCTGATCGCCGCCGGCCTCGTCGCCCAGAAGGCGCTTGCGAAGGGTCTGAAGGCGAAGCCGTGGGTGAAGACCTCGCTGGCGCCGGGCTCCCAGGTGGTGACCGACTATCTAGAGGCCGCCGGCCTACAGAAGTCGCTGGACCAGGTGGGCTTCAACCTGGTCGGCTATGGCTGCACCACCTGTATCGGCAATTCCGGCCCCCTGCCGGAGCCGATTGCGAATGCCGTGGATGAGGGCGACCTGCTGGTCTGCTCCGTCCTGTCGGGCAACCGCAATTTCGAGGGCCGCGTGCACCCGCAGGTGAAGGCAAACTATCTCGCCTCGCCACCGCTGGTCGTCGCCTACGCGCTGGCCGGCACGATGAAGCTGGACCTGACCACGGAGCCGCTGGGCACCGGGTCGGATGGCAAGCCGGTGTATCTGAAGGACATCTGGCCGTCGAACAAGGAAATCCAGGACGCGATGGAGAAGTCGCTGACCGCCGAGATGTTCAAGCGGCGCTATGCGAACGTCTTCCAGGGTCCCGAACAGTGGCAGGCCATCGATACGCCGGAAAGCCTGACCTACAGCTGGGATGACCGCTCCACCTATGTGAAGAACCCGCCCTACTTCAAGGGCATGTCGAAGACTGTGGAAGGCGGTTTCTCGAACGTCTCCGGCGCCCGCGTGCTGGCGCTGCTGGGCGATTCGATCACCACCGACCACATCTCGCCGGCGGGGTCGATCAAGAAGGACAGCCCGGGCGGCAGCTACCTCATGGAGCATGGCGTCCCGCCGGCGGAGTTCAACTCCTACGGCGCGCGGCGCGGCAATCACGAGGTGATGATGCGCGGCACCTTCGCCAACATCCGCCTGAAGAACGAGGCGGCCGGCAACACGCAGGGCGGTTTCGCCAAATATGTGCCGTCGGGCGAGGTCATGTCGATCTACGACGCCTCGATGAAGTATCAGGCCGAGGGCACGCCGCTGGTCGTGGTGGCCGGCAAGGAATACGGCACCGGCTCCTCGCGCGACTGGGCGGCGAAGGGCACCAACCTGCTGGGCATCAAGGCGGTGCTGGCTGAGAGCTTCGAGCGTATCCACCGCTCGAACCTGGTCGGCATGGGCGTGCTGCCGCTGCAGTTCAAGGATGGCGACACCCGCAAGACCCTGGGCCTGACCGGCGACGAGATCATCGACATCTCGGGCATCGGCACGGGCATCAGCCCGCGCATGGATGTGCCGGTGACGATCCGCTACGCCGATGGGCGCACGAAGCAGATCACCGCACTGTGCCGGATCGATACCGCCGACGAGGTCGAGTATTTCCGCAATGGCGGTATCCTGCACTATGTGCTGCGCAACATGGTGAAGGCGGCCTGATCGGCGTCATCGCCTCAATGAAATGAACAGGAGGGCGCCGGCTTGCCGGCGCCCTTCGCTTTTTTGCTTGTAGTGGCGCTGCGGGATTTACACTTCTTTAAAGTAGCCAGGATTATTATCCGCCTGATCCGGCCCGGAAATGCCGAGCCGGAGGCGTGAAGTGCCGTTTTTTCTTTATGTAGTAGGGGGAATAGGCTAACCCTACCATTCATAGCGGCTGACGCATTTATCCACCACCCATTGGCGACGCCCGCATGCAACATCTCACTGTCGAGCACAGCACCATCTATCGCTACGCGCGTCCCGTGCGGTTCGGCGAGCACCGGCTGATGTTCCGCCCGCGGGACAGCCATGATATCCGGCTGATCTCGACCGGCATCAAGATCACGCCACCGGCGGAAATCCGCTGGCTGCACGATGTGTTCAACAATTCCATCGCGATTGCCTCCTTCTCCGACATGGCGGACACGCTGGAATTCGTGAGCACCATCACGCTGGAGCATTATGGCGGCGATTATCCGGACCTGACGCTGGCGCCCTATGCGCGGATTTTCCCCTTCACCTATTCGGGGGAGGAGATGGCGGATCTCGGCCGCACGCTGGAGCGGCATTACGAGGACCCGGAGCATGAAGTGCTGGAATGGGCCCGCCAGTTCCTGAACCGGGAAGGCGAAACCCACACCTACGATATGCTGATCGCGATGAATTCGGCGATCAATGCGCGATTCTCCTACGCACGGCGCTACGATCTCGGCACCCAGCCGCCGCTGGAGACGCTGCGCAAGGGTAGCGGCAGCTGCCGGGACTTCGCGCTGCTGATGATGGAAGCGGTACGCAGCCTCGGCCTCGCCGCCCGGTTCGTCTCCGGCTATCTTTATGATCCGGTTCTGGATGGCGGCAGCGAGTCCATGGTCGGTGCCGGCGAGACGCACGCCTGGGTCCAGGTCTATCTGCCGGGTGCCGGCTGGGTGGAGTTCGACCCGACGAACGGGCTGATCGGCGGCGCCAACCTGATCCGCGTCGCGGTGGCCCGCGATCCGTCCCAGGCGGTTCCGCTGCAGGGCTCCTTTTTCGGTGCCGCCAGCGACTTCATCGATATGGAAGTGAAGGTGACGGTCACTGCCCGCCAGGCAGGGCAGGGGGCTTCCCCGACATCACGGCCGCTGGTGGCGACGCTCTAGAGGTTTCCTCAGTTCTGGGCGGCGGGCACGAAGGTGCGTTCCGCCGGGAAGCGGACGGTAACGGTGGTGCCGGTGCCCGGGGTGCTGTCCAGCACCATGCTGCCGCCATGCAGCTCAACCATCGACTTTGTCAACGGCAGGCCAAGGCCGGTGCCGTCATATTTGCGGTGCAGGCTGCTGTCGATCTGGGTGAAGGGCAGCATCGCCTTCTTCAGGTCGGCTTCGCTCATGCCGACGCCGGTATCGGCGACCTTCATGACAATCCCGCCCGCCTCAAGCTGAGCGGACAGCGTCACCGTGCCACCCGGCCCGGTGAATTTGATCGCATTGGACAGCAGGTTCAGCAAAATCTGCCGCAGCCGCTGACGGTCGCCCCGCAGGCCGGGCGTATCCGCCGGCAGCGACTGCTCCAGCGTCAGTTCGGCGCCCTGCAGGCGCGGTTGCAGAAGGCGCGTGCAGGATGCGAACAGCTCCGACAAATCAACCACCTCGTCGATCATGTCGATCTTGCCGGCCTCGGCCTTGGACAGGTCGAGGATGTCGTTGATGATACGCAGCAGGTGATTGCCGCTGTCATTGATGTCGGTCGCATATTCCCGGTAGCGCGAATCGCCCAGCGGCCCGAACAGCTCGTCGCGCAGGATTTCCGAGAAACCGATCACCGCGTTCAGCGGCGTGCGCAGCTCATGGCTCATATTGGCCAGGAACTCTGACTTGGCACGGCTGGCGGTCTCGGCGCGGTCCTTGGCCTCATAGAGCTGGATCTCGGTCATCTTGCGGGCGGTGACATTGGTCAGCGCGCCGACCGTGCGATAGACACCCTCCGGCCCGCGCAGCCCGGCGCCGCGGTCATGTACCCAGCGGATGACGCCATCGTCGCCGTGAATACGGTATTCGCAGGAGAAGCGCTGATTGACGCCCGCCAGATGCGCCTCCCAGGCATGGCGGTAGCGCGGCAGGTCTTCGTCATGCACGCGCTCCAGCCAGTGTGCCCGGGGGATCACCGCCTCGTCGCCGAGGATGCCCGCCACCTCCCGGAAGCGCGACGAGACAAACAGCACGTCGCCCTGGCTCTGCACCCACTCATAGACGCCCTCATTGGCGCCGGCCAGCAGCAGCGCGTGCCGCTCCTCGCTGCGCCGCAGGGCCTGTTCGGCCAGCTTGCGTTCGGTGATGTCGGTGGCGCCGCCGATCAGGCGGATGACACGGCCACTGTCCGGGTCGATGTCGGGTCGGGCATAGACACGCAGCCAGCGCATGACGCCGCTGGGGTCGATGATGCGGAATTCGTCGGTGGCCGGGTGCCCTTCCATGATGCGCTGCCGGCGCTGGCGCAGCATGCCGATATCTTCCGGATGGGCGTGGTTGCCCCACCAGACGTCCGGCACCTTGTCGGCCAGGGGGATGAAATTCTCGCCGCCCAGAGAGCCTGCGTGCCATTCCAGATTGGCCGTGCCGTCCGGGTCGATGCGATAGGAATAGACCAGGTCAGAGGTCAGCTCGGAGATCACGCGGTAGCGGTGTTCGCTGGCATCGCGCAGGGCCTCGTCGCGCTTGCGGCCGGTGATGTCGCGGCCAACCCCGCGATAGCCGGTGATTGTGCCCGCCTCATCGCGGATCGGCACGCCCGAGGCCTGGACCCAATAGCGCGCGCCATCCGACCCCAGGAAGGAATATTCCAGGTCCTGGAACGCCTCCCCGCGATCCATATGCGCCTGCACCTTCCCGACGAAGTCGGTGTCTGCGTCAATGGAGGCCAGCAGGTCGTGCCGGCTGTGTCCCAGCAGCGTTTCCTTCGACCAGTTGCGTTCGGCAAATGGTCCGGTCAGCCGGCGGAACTCCAGGAAAGTATAGGTCTGGGTCATGTCGGTTTCCCAGAACCAGTCCGCGCTGCACTGCGCGAAATCCTGGAAGCGCTCCTCGCTGAGCTTCAGGTTCTGCTCGATGCGGTAGCGTTCCGTGATGTCAGTATAGAGCGTCACAAAGCCACCATCGGGCAGCGGCGTGTCGCGGATTTCCAGCACCGTGCCGTTCGGCCGCCGGCGCACGAAGATTCGCGCCTTCGCCTCGCGTACGCTCGCCACCCGTTTGGCGACGATGGCGTCGATCTCGCCGCTGCCATGTTCGCCGCGTTCGGCATTCAGGCGCACCAGCTTCTCGAACGGATCGCCGATGGCGAACTGTTCCGGTGTCAGGTCCAGCAGCTCAAGGAACCGCTTGTTGAAGCTGGTCAGCCGCATGTCGCCATCGATGATGGCGATGCCCTCCGCCATATGGTCGAAAGTGGCCCGCAGCATCGCGGCATTGCGGTCCGACACGGCCTGCGAGCGCGCGGTGTCGGTAACATCCGTGCAGACGCCGCGATAGCCGGTAAACCGGCCTTGCGCGTCGAAGCGCGGGTTGCCGTTGGCGCGAATGAAATGCCGTTCGCCCTTCGGGTCGATATACAGGAAATTGAAGTCGCGGAACGGCTCGTGCGCATTGGCCGTCGCCAGCTGGCGCTGCCAGAGCGGCAGGTCGAAGGCCGCGTTCAGGACGTCGAAGACGGAACGGCCATAGACCTGCTCCGGCGGCAGGCCCAGCACTTCCAGGCCGCGGCTGGAGATCATCGTGAACCGGTGCTGCGCGTCGGTCTCGTAGATCCAGTCCGCGACCACATCCAGGAAGTCGCGCAGCCGGTTTTCCACGGCCTGCAGCTGGTTGCGCAGCAGGGCGTTCTGGCTCGCCAATTCATCCAGATGCGTTACCGGATATATCGATACCGACTCCGTCACACGAGGACCCTTTCGCCCGACCGCGGGCACAAATCAATGGCACCGGGACTCTGCCCGGAATCATACATGAAAGGGACAATAGACGGTATTTCTTAACAAAGACTTAGCCAAATAGATTGGGGTACCGCGCATTGTGACAGGGCTGCGGCAGCCGGCCATAAACTTGCCGTGCCACCCCCTTATCCCTGCCATTCCGGAGGCCTATCCGGGACAGGTCATGCGCCGCACGGGCCGGCAGTTCGCCCAAACAATGGCCGGGCGGCGGCAGGACATCATCATGCGAGAGAGGGAAGTGACATGCTGGATGCGCTGCGCCGTCGCAAGACGGAAGACAAGAACGATTCCGACGGAAGGCAAGAGGCTCAGAGCCCCACCCCGACCACCTCATCCGCCCCGACACAGAAGGCAACAACCATGGAAAACAGGAAGCCCGCCAGCCCGACGGGTGGTTACATGCCGGTACCGGATCGCCGACCGCCGGCCATCCCGAAGCCCTTCGGCGGTTCGTCCGCCGACAATGAGGAGGAGGGCAGCCGGCTGATCGTCGGCCGGAATATCCAGCTGAAGGGGGAAATCACCGCCTGCGACACGCTGGTCGTCGAAGGCCGGGTCGAGGCGTCGATGAACAGCCGCATGATCCAGGTGTCGGAGGCGGGCCTGTTCGACGGCGAGGCGACGGTGGAAACGGCGGAGATCGCGGGACGCTTCGAGGGCAGCCTGACCGCGCGCGAAAGGCTGCTGGTACGCTCCACCGGCAAGATCACCGGCAAGGTCCGCTATGGCCGTGTGGAGATTGAGGATGGCGGCGAGATCGCCGGCGAGATTGGCGTGCTGTCGACCGATGCCCGGGAAAAGTCCGGCGCCACACCGGCGTCACCAGGGACGAAATCGGGCGATGGGGCCGCTGCGTCGGCCCGGCCACCGGTGCCGAATGGCGCAGATTCTCCGCTTGGCGCAAAGGCCAGCGTCGGCTGATAGCGATGGTGCGGGAAAATGGTGGAGCCGAGGGGAGTCGAACCCCTGACCTCTAGAGTGCGATTCTAGCGCTCTCCCAACTGAGCTACGGCCCCGCCGGTGGGAAGCGGCGATATAAGAGAGATCGTCCGCCCCTGTCAAGCGCCCCTGTTAAGAAGGGCGGTGCGGCAGAATCCAAAGAACTGCCGCACCGCCGTTTTCACTGCCGTCAGACGGCGGCGACGACGCCGATCTCGACCCAGAAATCCGGGGTGGCGAGGTTGGATTCCACGCAGGCGCGCGCCGGAGTGTTGCCCTGTGCAACCCAGGCATCCCAAACCGCGTTCATCTCATTGAAGAAACGCATGTCGGTCAGCCAGATGGTGGCGGACAGCAGCTTCGTCTTGTCGGTGCCGGCCTCGGCCAGCAGCGCGTCGATGCGGTCCAGGATGTTCTTGGTCTGCTCGGTGACCGACTTGCCCGGCGCATCGATGGCGACCTGGCCGGCGAGATAGACGGTGTTGTTATGAATGACGGCCTGGCTCATCCGCGGGCCGGCCTGGAGGCGCTTGATGCTCATGTCGCGTATCCCTTGCTTGGTGATGGAACGGCGGGCGGCGCCGGGAGGCGCCATGCCGAGGAAAGTGGCCGCATGGTGCGTCAGGCCGGCGCGCCATGCAACCGCTGTCGGGAGTATGCGCGCATGCATGTGGCGAATTCTCCGGTGATGCGTCGGACGAATGGCGATATGCTTCCCCTAACCCCATGTGGGGATTCCATGTGGGGAATGGCCGGGGAACGGACCAAAACAATCAAGGAGCGGCGACATGACCTTTCGCAACATTCTGGTGCCGATCGAGGATAGTGCACTGCTCCCCTCCATGCTGCAGTGCGCCTTCCTGACGGCGAAGCGCTTTGCCGGCAGCATTGAGGGCATGCCGATCCGCCGTGCCCTGCTGGAGGTGGTGGCCGTCGGCCCTGACGGGTTCGTCGGCGCGACCGCGCATCTGGTCGAGGATTTCGAGCGCGACGAGGCGACCCGCGCGCAGCGTTGCAAGGACAAGTTCACCGGCTTCATGAAGGATCACGGCATCACGCTGGTGGAGCCGCTGACCGCGATGGAGGACGTTACGGCAAGCTGGAACGAGCAGGGCGCGCCCGGCGATGCCGTGGTCGGCAATCGCGGTCGCCTGTTCGACGTGATCGTCGTTGGCCGGCCCGCCCGCGACACGTCCACGCCGCGCATGAGTACGCTGGAGGCCGGGTTGTTCGACAGCGGCCGGCCGCTGCTGATCGCCCCGCCCTCGGCCCCGCAGGCGCTGGGCGAGACCGTCGTGATCGCCTGGAACGGCAGCACCGAGACGGCGCGCACCATTGCCTTTGCTGATGCCTTTCTTAAGGCGGCGAAGAAAGTCGTCGTGCTGTCGGTCGAGGGCGCCATGGTGCCCGGCCCAACCGGGGCGGAGCTGGCGCAGTACCTCACCCGCAAGGGCATCGCCGCCGAGCACAAGGACATCCTGAACCCGGACAAGCCGGCCGGCGAGGTGATGCTGCGCGAGGCGATGGCAGCGGGTGCCGACCTGCTGGTGAAGGGCGGCTACACGCAGAGCCGCGTGCGCCAGATGATCTTCGGCGGCGCCACCAGCCATATCCTGGCAAACGCCGAGATCCCGGTCTTCATGGCGCACTGAGCGGGCTGGAGAGGTTTTTGAAGCCCCCTTGTAAACCCTCTCCCCTTGCGGGAGAGGGTGGTGAGCGTCAGCGAACCGGGTGAGGGGCGGCTCATTGAGCTGCCCTATGCTTCGAGACGTCTGCTCCAAGTGCCTTGGCGCAGACTCCTCAGCATGAGGTCACCAAGAGGCGTCGCCTTTTTTCCAACAATGACCTCGTCCTGAGGAGCGCGCTTCAGCGCGCGTCTCGAAGGACATGGGTGGAAAGCTGTTCCCCCTCACCCAGCTTCGCCTAATCTCGCCATTCGGCTCGATAAGGCTGCGCAACCCTCTCCCGCGCAAGGGGAGAGGGGTAAACAGGCTTAGGGGAGAGGGAAAGTTAGCGCTTCCGCGCTTTCTACCGCCCGCGTTTCGGTGCCTTCTTGCCACCCTGCCGGCCGCCCTTGCCGCGCGCGGCTGGCGGCTTGCCGCGCTGCATCTTGCGGACGGATTTTTTGCCGGTCAGCGGGCCGCCGGCAGCGCCTTGGGTGCCGCCGCCCAGCAGCTCGAACAGCAGGCCACCGGTCACCTGATCAGCCTCCGCCAGCCGCACCTCGACCCGGTCGCCCATGGTCAGCGTCAGCCCGCGTGCCCGGCCGATCAGCCGGTGATGCGCCTCGTCATGATCGTAATAATCCGCCGGCAGGGTGCGGATCGGGATGAAGCCGTCCGCCCCGGTCTCGTCCAGCGTGACGAACAGGCCGAAGCGCGTCACACCGTTGATGCGGCCCTCGAAGCTGGCGCCCACCCGGTCGGCCATGAAGGCGGTGACGAAACGGTCGATGGCGTCACGCTCGGCATGCGCGGCGCGGCGTTCGGTGATCGAGATATGCTCGCCCATCTCGTTGAAGCGCGGCAGTTCCTCGTCAGACAGGGCACCGGTGCCGAGCTTCAGGCCGCGGATCAGCGCGCGGTGCACCAGCAAGTCGGAATAGCGCCGGATCGGCGAGGTGAAATGCGCGTAGCGCTGCAGGGCCAGGCCGAAATGCCCCAGATTGTCCGGGCTATAGACCGCCTGCGCCTGGGAACGCAGCACGAGCTGGTTCACCATCTGCTCGTTCGGGCCGCCCTTCACCTGCCGCAGGATGCCGTTGAACTGCTTCGGCGTCATGACCTGGCCCCGGGCGAGGTTCACCTCGATGCCGTGCAGCACCTCGCGCAGCCCCTCCAGCTTTTCCGGGTCCGGTTCGTCATGGACGCGGTACATGCAGGGCAGGCGTAGGCTCTCGATGGTCTCCGCCGCGCAGACATTGGCGAGGATCATGAATTCCTCGATCAGCTTGTGGCTGTCGAAGCGGTCGCGCAGACGGATCGCTGCCACCCTGCCATCCTCGCCCAGCACCACCTGCCGTTCGGCGAGGTCCAGCTCCAGCGTGCCGCGTGCCCGCCGTGCCTCGTCCAGCGCCTTGTAGGCGCCGTAGAGCGGCTTCAGCACGCTGTCCAGCAGCGGGGCCGTCGTCTCGTCCGGGCGGCCGTCCATGGCCGCCTGCGCCTGCTCGTAGGTCAGCCGTGCGGCGGAGCGCATCAGCCCGCGCACGAACCGGTGCTTCAGCTTCCGGCCCTTCGCATCGACCCACATATGGACCGCCATGCAGGCGCGGTCCTCGTGCGGGCGCAGCGAGCACAGATCGTTGGACAGCGCCTCCGGCAGCATCGGCACCACCCGGTCGGGAAAATAGACCGAATTGCCGCGCTCGAAGGCACTCTTGTCCAGCGCGTCGGCGGGACGGACATAATGCGCCACGTCGGCGATGGCGACCATAAGGTGCCAGCCGCCGGGATTGGCCGGGTCGGGATCGGGCTCGGCAAACACCGCGTCGTCGAAGTCGCGCGCATCCGCACCGTCGATGGTGACCAGCGGAATGCCGCGCAGATCCTTGCGCTTGCCCAGTGCGACCGGCTTCGCCTTTTCCGCCTGTTCCAGCGCGGCGGCCGGAAATTCCGTCGGGATGTCGTTGGTGTAGATCGAGATCAGGCTGATCGAGCGCGGATTGCCGGTCGAGCCCAGCAGCTCGATCACCTTGGCGCTGTGCAGCCCCAGGCGCGGCGCGCGGATGATCTCCGCCAGAACCAGGTCGCCCGGCTTGGCGCCGGCGGCGTCGCGCTTTTCTATGCGGTATTCCTGGCGGTGCTTGCGGTCGGTCGGGCGCAGCACGCCGCCATCGCCGGACAAATCATAGACGCCCAGCACCCGGTTGGCCGGCCCGCCAAGCTTGCGGATGACGCGGCCTTCATAGAGGTTCGGGCCGACGCGGCGCAGCCGGGCTAGCACCCGCTCGCCGGTGGCGACGGACGGGCTGCCCGGCCGGTCCGGGGCCAGCAGGATGCGCGGCGGCTTGCCGGGCTCCTTCCAGACGGCGGGCGCGCCGACCGGCTCGCCATCGGAATCGATCTCCGTCACCTCGACCACGGCGATCTCGGGAAGGCTGCCCGGCTTCGCCACTTTGCGCTTGCGGCCCCGGTCGATGGTGCCGTCCGATTCCAGCTCGCGCAGCACCTTCTTCAGCAGCATCCGGTCATTGCCGGTGATGCTGAAGGCCCGCGCCACCTCGCGCTTGCCGACCGGCACCGGGCTTTCACGGATGAAGGTGGCGATCTGCTCGCGCGTGGGGAAGGAGGGGGGCGGTTTCTTCGCCACCTAGTCGGCCTTCCAGGGCGGAGACTGCCCCTCATCGCCGGCGGCATCAGCTTTCTTTTTTGCGGCCGCTGTTTTTGCCGGTGCCTTCTTTGCCGCAGCCTTCTTTGCCGCAGCCTTCTTTGGCGCGGCCTTCTTCGCAGCGGGGGCTTTCTTGGCGGCGGCCTTTTTCGGTGCCGCCTTCTTGCCCTTGGTGCCCCCCTTGGCGCCCTTGGCCGGCCCCTTGGCGGCCAGCAGCTCGATGGCCTGGTCGAGGGATACGGCGTCGGAGTCCATGTCCTTCTTCAGGTTGGCGCGCACCCCGTCATGCTGCACATAGGGGCCGAAGCGGCCCTTGTGCAGGGTGATCGGCTTGCCGGTCTCCGGATGTTCGCCCAGCGCCTTGGCGGCACTGCCCTTCTTGGTGGCCAGCAGATCCATCGCGCGGTTCATGCCGATGGTCAGCACATCCTCGTCCTTCGGGATGTTCACATAGGTCGAGCCGCGTTTCACATAAGGGCCGAAACGCCCGATGCCGGCGCTGATCGCCTCGCCCGATTCCGGGTCGGCGCCGATCTCGCGCGGCAGGGAGAGCAGCGACAGCGCGCGCTGCAGGTCGATATCGGCGGGCGAGACGCCCTTGGGCAGGGAGACCCGCTTCGGCTTCTCCTCCTTGCTCACCGCCTCGCCCAGCTGGATGTAATAGCCGTAGGGGCCCTTGCGCACGGTGACCGGCAGGCCGGTGCCGGGCTCGCTGCCCAGCTCCCGCGTGCCGCCATCGGGCAGGCCACCCTCGGCGCCGTCGCCATCGCCCGGTACCGCCAGCGGCCGTGTGTAGCGACATTCCGGATAGTTGGAGCAGCCGATGAAGCCGCCATTGCGGCCCAGCTTCAGCCCCAGCCGTCCGGTGCCGCAGGTCGGGCAGGCGCGCGGGTTCTTGCCATCGCCATTGTCGGGGAAGAAATGCGGCCCCAGATCGGCGTCCAGCGCGTCCAGCACCTGGGTGATGGTCAGTTCCCTGGTGCCGTCGATGGCGCTGTGGAAATGGTTCCAGAAGTCGCGCAGCACCTGCTTGTAGTCGATGCGCCCGCCGGAAATGTCGTCGAGCTGGTTCTCCAGCTCGGCGGTGAAATTATACTGGACGTACCGTTCGAAGAAGTTCGACAGGAAGGCGGTCACCATCCGGCCACGGTCTTCCGGCACGAAGCGGCGCTTGTCGAGCCGGACATAGTCGCGGTCCTGCAGCACCTGCAGGATGCTGGCATAGGTAGAGGGCCGGCCAATGCCCAGCTCCTCCAGCTTCTTCACCAGGCTGGCCTCGGAATAGCGCGGCGGCGGCTGGGTGAAATGCTGGCTCGGCGTGACCGTGCCCAGGCCCATCGCATCGCCCTTCGCCATCGGCGGCAGCAGGCGGCTCTCATCATCCTCGGCCGGCTCGTCCCGGCTTTCCTGATACAGCGTCAGGAAGCCGTCGAAGGCGACGATGGAGCCGGTGGCGCGCAGGGTGACCTTGCCGTCCAGCGTCGTGATGTCGGCCGCCGTCTGGTCCAGCAGGGCGCTTTCCATCTGGCTGGCGACGGTGCGCTTCCAGATCAGCTCGTACAGCTTCAGCTGGTCGCCTTCCAGCGTGCGGGCAACGTCCTTCGGCCGGCGGAACAGGTCCGTCGGGCGCACCGCCTCATGCGCTTCCTGGGCGTTCTTCGCCTTGGTGGAATAGGCGCGCGGCACCTCGGGGACGTATTTGTCGCCATAGTCGCGGCCGATCAGGCTGCGCGCGGCCCCCACCGCCTCACGGCTGATCTGCACGCCGTCGGTCCGCATATAGGTGATGAGGCCGACCGTCTCGCCGCCGATATCCACGCCCTCATAGAGGCGCTGGGCGACCTGCATGGTGCGGCTGGCGGAGAAGCCCAGCTTGCGCGAGGCTTCCTGCTGCAGGGTCGAGGTGGTGAAGGGCGGCTGCGGGTGCCGCTTGACCGTCTTCTTCTCCAGCTCGGCGACGGCATAGCGGCCCTGGCCCGCCTCGATGGCGGCGACAGCCCGCGCGGCGGCGGCCTGGTCCTTCAGCTCCATCTTGCCGAGCTTCTTGCCGTCCAGCTGGGTCAGGCTGGCGGTGAACTTGTCGCCGGCCTTCGTCGTCATCTCGGCGGCGACCGACCAGTATTCCTGCGGCCGGAAGACTTCGATCTCGGCCTCGCGCTCGCAGATCAGCCGCAGCGCGACGGACTGAACGCGGCCCGCCGAACGGCTGCCCGGCAGCTTGCGCCACAGCACCGGCGACAGGGTGAAGCCCACCAGATAATCCAGCGCGCGGCGCGCCAGATAGGCGTCCACCATCTCGCGGTTCAGCTCGCGCGGATTGGCCATCGCCTCCAGCACGGCATTCTTGGTGATCTCGTTGAAGGTGACGCGCTTCACCTCGACGCCCTTCAGCGCTTTGCGCTGCTCCAGCACCTCCTTCACATGCCAGGAGATCGCCTCGCCCTCGCGGTCCGGGTCAGTGGCGAGGAACACGCGGTCGGCGCCCTTCACCTCCTTCAGGATTTCCTTCACATGCTTTTCGGAGCGCCCATCGACTTCCCAGATCATCTGGAAATCGCGCTCGGGATCGACCGACCCATCCTTCGGCGGCAGGTCGCGGATATGGCCGAAGCTGGCCAGGACCTTGTAGTCGCCGCCGAGATACTTGTTGATCGTCTTGGCTTTCGCGGGGGATTCGACAATGACAAGATTCATGACAGGGCCGCGTAGCCTCTTTTCGTTTACGGGTCGGGCCGGCACTGGCTCACATCCCGTTTTCAGTCGGTCGTGAACCGCAACGAGACCTGGTTGCCCGGATGACGTTCCAGCCGTCCCGCGAGGTCAAGTTCAAGCAGGATCGTCAGGACGATCGATGCTGACAATTGGCATTGGCGGATCAGTTCGTCAACAGCGACGGCGGAAGGCCCTAGGAGTTCAAGGACTTGTTCACGGGCTTTGGCGACCGTTCCGTCGTCCGCGCCGGCAACCGGCGGCAGGTCGAACAGGTCGGGCTCGCGCTCGCCCAGTGGCCGGCGCAGCATCGGGGCCATCGCCTCGATAATGTCGGCGGCGCTCTCCACCAGCGTCGCGCCCTGGCGGATCAGCCGGTTCGCCCCCCGGCAGCGCGGATCGAGCGGCGAGCCGGGCACGGCCATCACCTCGCGGCCCTGCTCGCCGGCAAAGCGCGCGGTGATGAGGGAGCCGGATTTCTCCGCCGCCTCGACCACCACGATGCCATAGGACAAGCCGGAGATGATGCGGTTGCGGCGCGGGAAATGCCGCGCCGTGGGCTGCGTGCCGGGCGGGGATTCGGCGACCAGCAGCCCCTGTTGCCAGATTTCCTCGTACAGGCCGGCATTCTCCTCCGGATAGATCACGTCGATGCCGCCGGCCACGACCGCCGCCGTGGCATGGCCCAGGGCGCCGCGATGTGCCGCCGCATCAATGCCGCGCGCCAGGCCGGATGCGACGAGATAGCCGGCCTCGCCGAGGTCGCGTGCCAGCCTTTCCGCCAGCGTGCGGCCATTGGCCGAGGCGTTGCGTGCGCCGACGATGGCGATGGCCGGCCGCTCCAGCAGATGCACATGGCCGCGCACAGACAGCACCGGCGGGGCGTCCGGCACGGCGGTCAGCGCCTGCGGATAGTCCGGGTCAGCCAGGGTCAGCAGACGCGCGCCCAGCTTCTGCAGCGCCGCCATCTCGCGTTCCGCTGCCGCCCGGCTGGCGACCGCCAGCGGCTTGGCGCGGCCGCCCTGGCGGGCCAGCTCCGGCAAGGCCGCCAGCGCCGTTGTTGGGTCGCCGAAGCGCGCGACGAGCTGGCGGAAGGTGACCGGACCGACATTCTCCGTGCGGATCAGGCGCAGCCAGTCCAGCCTTTGTTCGGCGGTCGGCGGGGAGGGCAGTGCGCTGCGGGTCATACGCCAGCATGAGCGGGGCGTCGCGGCGTCGTCAAGCAAAGGTTGTGTGGTCTCATTATATACACCCTTATATGCAGCCATTGAGGGTGCCTGAGCTATCTTCTTCAATTTATCGGTGCCGTTGTGGTATCCTCGGCCCATGGCGCAAGATATGGTGGTTGCCCCCGGCTGGCGGATCGATAAGGCCATCGACGCGGAGTTCGTCGAGCTGGTCGGTGATGTCCGCGATTTTGCCGATAACCTGGAAACGCGCTGCCCGGTCGTGCTGGTGCTGGACTGCTCTGCCTCCATGGATGGCGCGCCCATCGCGGAGCTGAATGCCGGCATTGCCGCCTTCCTGTCCGACATATCGGCCGATCCGCTGACAAGGCTGCGCCTCGACCTTGCCATCGTCACCTGTGGTGGCGGGATCGGTGTCGCCAAGGGCTTTGCGCGCACACAGGATTTCACTGTGCCGGCGCTGGAGGCGGCAGGCGACACGCCGCTGGGCGGGGCACTGCTGGTGGCACTGGACATGATTGAGGCACGCAAGCGGCTCTACCGTGAGGCGGGTGTGCCCTATCACCGGCCCTGGCTGTTCGCGCTGAGCGACGGCGCGCCGACCGATGGCGAAGTATGGCGCGACGCGGCGGCGGCGATCCGGCAGGGCGAGCGGGAGAAGAAGCTGGCCTTCTTCGCGGTCGGGGTGGAGGGGGCCGATTTTGCGCTGCTGGCTGAATTGTCACCGCCCGACCGGCCGCCGCTGAAGCTGAAGGGCGTGCGATTCGGTGCGCTGTTCCGCTGGCTGTCCAGTTCGATGCGGCGGCTCTCCACCGCGCGGGTCGATCCCGACGATATCGACCTGCCGCCGGTCGAGGGCTGGGCCTGCTGATGCCGGTCGATGCCGCCACCGGCCTGCCGGTCGTGCTGGGATCGGTGCTGGCCGAGGGCGGGGAGGGCCGGCTGTGTGCCACCGACCGGCCGGGGTTGGTGGCGAAGCTCTATCATCGGCTCTTGCCGGAGCGTGGGGAAAAACTGGCGGCGCTGCTGCGCCATCCGGCGCGGTCGGTGGAGGGCGTGGCCTGGCCGGTCTCGGCGCTACGGGACGAGGCGGGGCGGACCATCGGCTTCCTGATGCCCCGCATCGAGGGCGCGCAGCCGCTCACCGTGCTGGCCAATCCGCGGCTGCGCCTCGCGCAGGCACCCGGCTTCACCTGGTATCATCTGCATGTCGCCGCGCGGCGGCTGGCCGGTCTGGTGGGGCGGCTGCACGAGGCCGGGATCGTCATCGGCGATCTGAAGCCGGAAAACCTGCTGATCGATGCCCGTGCCCGGCTGACCCTGATCGATGCCGATTCGGTACAGTTCAGTCTGGCCGGCCAGGTGCATCGCTGCGCGGTCGGGGCGGAGGGGTTCGTTCCGCCGGAGCTGGTCGGCCAGGATCTGGCCGCCATCGACCGGAGCCAGAGCCATGACCGCTTCGCGCTGGGTGTGCTGATCCACATGCTGCTGCTGGGGCACCACCCCTTTGCCGGCATCTGGCAGGGGCCGGGTGACCCGCCATCGCTCGATGGGCTGGTGCGGGCCGGACATTATCCGGGGCTTGCCATCAGCCCGCAGCGGCCGGGGCCGTTCGCGATGACGCCGAACGCGCTGCACCCGGCACTGCGCGGGCTGATGCGGCGCTGCTTCGTGGACGGGCACCGCCGGCCGGAGGCGCGGCCAAGCCCGGCGGAATGGGGAGCGGCACTGGACGAGGCGCTCGGCGATCTGGTGCTGTGTGCCGACGATACCGGGCACTTCAAGGCCGCATCTGCCGGGCCGTGTCCCTGGTGCGCGCGGCGCGTGGCGCTGGGCATCGACAGCTTCCCTGCCTCGGACGCCGCGCCGGACCTGATTGCCGGCGATCTGCGCAAGGCGTTGCAGGCTGGCGACCTGATGCGGCAGGCCTTCCTGTGGTCACACCATCCGCTGCTGTGGCAGCACAAAGAGTTTGCAGGCGAGGCCGACCGTCTGGGCCTGATGGCGGCGGCGCTGCCGGCGGTTATGCGGCTGAAGGCTGTGCTGGAACGCTCCCCCGACGATGCCGAGGCGCTGGTCGCCGCCTGGCACCGGCTGCCGGACCTTGATGGTAACCCCCTGCTGGAAGCGCTGAGGCTGCCGGATGGCCTGCCGCTGTCACAGGCCGTAGCCGAGGCAGAAGGGCGGCTGGAACGGCTGAAGCGGCTGCGCAGCAGCTTCGCCGCCGGGCCGCCGACGCCGGAAACGGCGCCCGACCTGGTGGCGGCCTACCAGATGGCGGCGGATGCCTTCGGGCCGGACAGCCGATTCCTGCGGCCCTATGCGAGCCGCGCCGAGGCTGCCGCCGCACTGATCGGGGAAAGTGCCGCTGGCGGCAAAGCGTGACTTCCCGCCAAAGCACGGTAAAATCATCCCCAATACCCAAGAGCGGCTACACATGCCGCCAACGGCTGCCTCCGCCCGGCGGAGGGCAAAGACAGGAACCGACCATGTCCAGTGCCGGCGACTTGAAGAGCAATGGCGCCATGTCCCGGCAGCGCTATACACAGGACGAGCTGGTGCCGATCCTGCAGCGGCACAAGCATTTCCTGGAGCGTAAGCGCGGCGGCATCCGGGCCAATCTGAAGATGGCCGACCTGTCCTATCTGGATTTCACCGGGGCCGACCTTTCCGATGCTGATCTGACCGGCGCCCGGCTGATCGGCGCCACGCTGAAGAACACCAAGTTTCACGGATCGGTGCTGTTTGCCGCAGATCTGTCGGAGGCTGACCTGACCGGCGCTGACATCAAGAAGTCGGATCTGCGCGGCATCCGCATGCGCAAGGCCAAGCTGATTGGCGCCCGGGTGATCGAATCCGACCTGCGCGACGGGATGCTGTTCCAGTCCAGCAAGGGCGAGCTGACGCCGATGGAGAAGGAGACCGGCACCGCCGCCGATGCCCGTTCCATCAATGCGCGCAGCGCCGACCTCAGCGGCTCCAAGCTGTCCAACGCCTTCATCATGCAGAGCGACCTGACGGACGCCATCATGCGCGGCGCCAAATTCATCCGCGCCGACATGTCGAAGGCGAACATGACCGGCTGCAACCTGCTGGGCGCAGACCTGTCGCACGCCAACCTCGAAGGCGCGATCCTGCATGGCGCGATCATGAGCCAGGCGACGCTGCTGTCCACCAACCTGAAGGATTCCGACCTGATGGGCGCAATCCTGGACGCGGTCGATCTGTCCGTCGCCAAGACTGACAATGCCCGCATGGCGCGCCGGCTGGAGAATGCCTCGGTCAGCCTGAAGAATGCCGTCGAGGAGCATGTGCTGTGGATCGACAGCGGCGGGCTGGAAGGTAAGCGTGTCGATTTCTCCGAACTCGACATGACCGGGGAGAATATCAGCGACCTCAACCTCGCCGGCGGCAAGTTCACATTCGTCGTTCTGAAGAAGGGCAATATGGCGAAGGTCGGCTTGATGATGGCCGATCTGTCCTTCGCTGACCTGCGCGAGACCGATCTGTCCTATGCCGATCTGCGCGGCGTGAACCTGTCGCGAGCCACCCTGTCGGGCGCGAACCTGACCGGCGCGCGCCTCGGGCCGGTGCCGATCGAGGGGGCGACCATCGGTTACTGGCCGTCCAAGCTCAGCCATGCTCGGCTGGACAAGTGCGATTTCTCCGGCGCCGACCTGTTCGCCGCCGATCTGGAAGGGGCTGACCTCACCGGCGCCAACCTGCGCGGCGCCAACCTCAGCGATGCCGTGCTGCTGGACGCCAACATGACCGATGCCGACATTCGCGGGGCCAAGCTGAATGGCGCCGATGTGCGCGGCGTGGTCGGCCTGCCGCGCGGCTAGAACCCGGGTATCCGCTCGGCAATATTTGCCGCTCAAGGGCCGGTCAGCGAGCAGAAAATGCCGGGATACACCTGCCCGGGGCGCAACTTGCCGGCCGTCCCGTCCATTTAACCAGCTGAAAATAAAGCGTTTTTGTAACTGGCCCGCGCCTTGCTGCTGGAAGTCCGACTTTCATGTGCGAGGTGCGACCCGATGGACCTGCAGAAGACCGACCGGCTTTATAGCGAGGCTGCCTCCTCCCTGTTCGCCCGGCGCGAGACGATGGCTCGCGACGAGGCGGAGCGCAGCGATGCGTTTCGCAGCTTCCTGAAGGACGCCGAAACACGCCGGGCGGAAGAGCGGCAATCGGCAAATCGCCGCGAGGATGTGGCGGCTGCCGGCCGTGAGCCGGCCCGCGCCGACCGCACTACGGATCGTGCCACCGACCGCGCCGAGGATCG
Organism: Oceanibaculum sp.; assembly: GCF_022449305.1. Lineage (NCBI taxonomy): Bacteria > Pseudomonadati > Pseudomonadota > Alphaproteobacteria > Rhodospirillales > Oceanibaculaceae > Oceanibaculum > Oceanibaculum sp. The sequence continues at coordinate 53,829 of NZ_JAKUSO010000021.1, forward strand.
TGCTGACCGCAAGGCCGACCAGCGGGCAGAAAAGCGTGCGGCGGCGGCAGCGGCGGCCAACGCCACCCCGCCGGCCGAGCGTCCGGCGGCTACGGCACCTGCCCAGGCCTCGGAGCAGCCCCAGGACGCAGCCGTTGAGGTTTCGCAGGAAATGACGCAGCCGAGCGATACCAAGGCCGCTGACACCAGCGATAACGCTGCCAAGGCTGCGGGCCAGAACACCACAGTTCCTGAATCGGCGCCGGCGGAGACGCAGCAGGCTGGTGCACCTGCGGTGACGGATGCCGCCGAAATGCCCGGCGACATGCCGGAGGTTCCGGAAAGCACTCCGGCCCCGGTTGCGGTTGCTGCTGACGGTACTGGCGACGGCGAGGCCACGCCGGCCGAAACTGCCGCAAAGACGGTTCAGGCGCCAGCTCCCGTCGCCGATCCGGCCGGGCAGAAAAAGGCGAAGGCGGAAACGGGGGCCGAAACTAAAAATGCGACTGGCAATGCAGCAGCCGGCACGGCGCAGGCTGCTGTGAAGGCCAGCGCTGGTGCTCAGAACGCTGGTGCTCAGGTGACTCCCGCCGCGACTGACGCTCAGGCCGTCGCGGTGGATGCTGCCGCTAGTGATGGCGCAACGAAGACAGTTCAGACGACGGCGCAGAATGCGGCCGTGCCGACGGTGGCAGGCGAGGCCAAAGAGCAGCCGGTGGAGACCGCGTCAGCCGACGCTCGTCCCACCGGTACGCCGCCGGTTCAGTCCCAGCCTGCAGAGCAGGGGACGCCGGCCCAGGCGCAGAATGGCGCCGCTACCGCCGCAGCTACCATGGGTGCCGCTGACGGCACGCCGGAGCCGGGCCTCGAATCCCTGGCGGCGGATGCCGGGCGGAGTGCGCGTGGCGCGGGCGAACCCGCAGCACCTGCTGCCTCTGGCCAGGGCGCTGGCACGCCGGCTGGTGCATCCTCGTCCGGTGGTGCGCAGGCCAATGCCGGCGGTGACGGCAACGCCAATGGCCAGGGCAACGGCCAGGCCGCCGGCCAGAATGCTGCCGCCAAGCAGCCGCAGCAGGCCGCCGGCGCGGAGCGTCCGGGCATGGCCGGGACCACGGCAAATGACAGTTTCAC
>NZ_JAKUSO010000022.1:0-50885 GCF_022449305.1 Oceanibaculum sp.
CCAGTCGGAAGCCGGATCGACGACCACCGCCTCCAGCTTCTTGCCGAGCAGACCGCCCTTCTTGTTCTGCTCCTCGATCAGCATCAGCATGACGTCCTTCAGGGTCGTCTCGCTGATCGCCATCGTGCCCGACAGCGAATGCAGGATGCCGACCTTGATGGTGTCCTGTGCCTCGGCTTTGCCGGTCATCGCGCCGAACAGCAGCGATGCGCCGACCATAAGTCCCGTCAGGAGCTTTGCCCCTTTTTTCCCAGCCATTTCTCGTCTCCCAGTTATTCGCGGTTCCATGCCGCATTGCAGCAAGAACGCAAGGCGCGTGCCACGGAGACGCCATCTTCGTTAATGGCGGGAAGCGTTAAGCATTTTTCCTGAATTGTGCCTGTTCGACCGATGAGCGAATCATCTCGCGCCGCACAATCTTTGAGCAGCGGCGAAAGAGACTGTCTAAATTTTAGACGATGCTAATTCCGCGTTCCCTCATCATCGCGCAGCGACAGGTTGGCCAGCCGCTCGCTCAGCAGGGCCAGCGCGGTATGGTCGGCCCCCTTGCCCAGCATGGTGTCGGCCGAGGCCCACAATTCCCGACACAGCGCCGCGAAGGGTGTGGGCACGCCGCGTGCCTTGGCGACATCAAGGGCGATGGAGAGGTCCTTCACCATCAGGTCCAGCGCGAAGCCGGAATTGAAGGCGCCGGACAGCACGAACTGCTTGAACTTCTTCTGGGTGCTGTTGTTCATGCCGGTAGAGGCATTCAGGATATCGACCATCACCTCCGGATCGAGGCCGAACTTCTTGCCGACCAGCATCGCCTCGATGCCGATCAGGAAGCCGCCGGCGGACACCAGATTGTTCAGCGCTTTCATCGCCTGGCCGCAGCCCAGTGCTCCGGCGCGCTGTACCTTGCCCATCGCCTCCAGCACCGGCCGGGCGCGGTCGATATCCGCCTCGGCGCCGCCGGCCATGATCGCCAGCTCGCCAGTGCGCGCCCGCGCCACGCCGCCGGAGACCGGCGCGTCGATGATCGCGATGCCGCGTTCGTTCAGTGCCGGTTCCAGCGAGATCGTGACGTCCGGCACGCCCGAGGTCATATCGATGACAAGGCCGCCCTTCGCCATGCCGGCGGCGACGCCGTTCTCGCCCAGCAGCACCTCGGAGACGATCTTGCTGGTCGGCAGCATGGTGACGACGATGGCGCAGGCCCGGCCCAGCTCGGCCAGGCTGGCCGCCGTCTCGCCGCCCACTTCCTTGGCGAATTTGGCGCTCTGCTCCGGCCGGCTGTCATAGACCACGACCGTGAAGCCCGCCCTGGCGAGGCAGGCTCCCATCGGCCAGCCCATCATGCCGATGCCGACCAGACCGATTTTCGTTTCCGCGCCCATGTTTGGTTCCATCCCTTTGCTTGTCCGATTTGCGGGCAAGCCTAGGGGCGGGATTCGGCCAGCGTCAACGGCCAAGGGCGCCACGCCGCCCCGGCCCCGGCGCATGGGTCTCCTACCGGATGCCCTAGCGTATCCCGGCGCGCAGGAAGGCCTGGATGAACTGGCGCTGGAACAGCAGGAAGGCGACCATCAGCGGCGCGATGGTGAACAGGGTGGCGGCGCTGATGACGGCGATGTTCACCCCGCTCTCCGGTGCCGCGAACAGCGACAGGCCCACGGTCAGCGGGCGCGTCTCGTTGGAGTTGGTCACCACCAGCGGCCACAGGAAATTGTTCCAGTGGGTGGCGATGGAGACCAGCGCATAGGCCAGATAGACCGGCTTTGCGGCGGGGATATAGACGCGCCACAGCACGCCGGTCCAGCCACAGCCCTCGACGCGGGCCGCCTCCTCCAGCTCGCGCGGCACGCCCTTGAAGGCCTGACGCAGCAGGAAGATACCGAAGGCGCTGGCCATGTAAGGCGCGCCGATGCCCAGCACCGTATCGAACAAGCCAAGGCGCGAGACCATGGCGTAATTCTCCACGATCAGCACTTCCGGCAGGATGAAGAGCTGCAGCAGCACCAGCATGAACAGCGCGTCGCTGCCGGGAAAGCGGAAGCGCGCGAAGGCATAGCCCGTCAGCGTGCAGAAGAACAGCTGGCCGGCCAGGATCACCGTCACCAGCAGCGTCGTGTTCAGGAAATAGCGCGGCCAGGGCGCGCCTTCCCAGGCAGTGCGGAAATTCTCCAGCGTCACCGGGGCGGACAGGTCGAAGGACAGCGCGCCCTGCGGCGTGTGGAAGGCGGCCCAGACGGCGAAGACCAGCGGGGCGATCCAGATCAGCGCCAGCAGGATGGCGCCCAGCGCATCCAGTGTCAGGAGGGCCCGGCCCGCGAACAGGCCGGTGGCAGGCCGGGCCGTGACGATATCGGTCATAGGCGGCTTCCCCTCACCGGTAATGGATGCGCCGTTCCAGCACGGCGAACTGCAGCACGGCCAGCAGGCCCAGGACGATCAGCACCAGCACGGTCATCGCCGCCGCCGAGGGCCGGTCGAAATAGCTGAAGGCCATCTCCCAGATCCAGTACAGGATCAACTTCGAGGCATTGTCCGGCCCGCCCTTGGTCAGGATGAACAGATGGTCGATCAGCTTCACCGAGTTGATCAGCGCGTTCACCATGACGAACAGGGTCGTCGGCATCAGCAACGGCAGCAGGATGCGCCGGAAATAGGTCCAGCGTCCCGCACCCTCGATCAGCGCCGCTTCCTTCAGGTCGGGCGGGATGGTCTGCAGGGCAGCCAGGTAGAAGATCATGAAGAAGCCGGCCTCCTTCCAGATCGTCACCATGATGATGCTGCCCAGCGCGGTTTCCGGCTGGCCCAGCCAGTTGACCCCGCTGAAGCCGAACACGCCGAACAGCCGGTCCAGCACGCCGATATCCGGGGTGTAGAAGAACAGCCACAGATTGGCCGCCGCCACCATCGGCAGCATGGTCGGGGTGAAATAGGCGATGCGCACCATCGCCCGCGCCGGAATGCGGGCATTGGCCCACAGCGCCATACCCAGCGCCAGCCCGATGGACACCGGAATGGTGACGCCGGCATAGATCAGATTGTTGGTGACCACCTGCCAAAAGCTGGGGTCGGAGAACAGGAATTCATAATTGTCGAGGGCGACGAACTGCGTCGGGCGGCGCACCGTGCCCTTAGAAAACAGGCTGGCCCAGAGCGTCGCGACCGTCGGCCAGAAGGCGAACAGCGACAGCATGAAGACCGACGGCAGCACCAGCAGCGAGCCATAGATCGCCAGCTTGCGGCTTTCGATGCGGTCAAGAAGCGGGGCGTCGGTCATCGTCGCGGCCTTTGGAAAGAATCACCCCCGGCACCCAGTGAAGCCGGGGCCGGGGGTGACGGTTAGCGATGCTTACCGGAACGGCTTCAGCAGCCGCTCGGCATTGGCCTGCGCGTCCTTCAGCGCCGCTTCCGGCGTCTGACGGCCGGTCAGGGCCGCCTGGATGGCGTTGTTCAGGCCTTCACGCACGCGGCCGGTCTCGTAGGTCGAGAACTCGGCAACGGCATGCTTCAGCTGGTCGCGGGCAACCAGCGCCGGCGGGAACTCGGCGGCGTACTTCTTCAGCGACTCGGTCTCGTAGGAGGCCGGGCTGATGCCGACATAGCCGGTCGCCTTCGACCATTCGGCCGCGCGCTCCGGCGCCGTCATCCAGCGGATGAAGGTCAGCGCCGCCTTGCGCTCGGCATCGGTCGCCTTCTTGAACAGGTAGAAGTTACCGCCGCCGGTCGGCGAGCCCGGCCGCTTCTTGGCCGGCAGCATGGCGACACCGAAGTCGAACTTGGCGCCGTTCTTCACCGCCGTCAGGTTGCCGGTGCTGTGCCACATCATCGCGGTCTGGCCCTGCAGGAAGGCCTGGCGCAGCGTGCCCCACTCGACGGTGCCTTCCGGCATCACCTTGTGCTTGGCACCCAGGTCGCGCCAGTACTGCAGCGCCTCGATGGCGGCGGGATCGTCGAAGAAGGTCTTGGTGCCGTCCGGCGACATCAGCTCAAGGCCGTTCTGGATCGCCAGCGCCTGGTACATCCAGTAGGGATAGCCGGTGGACGGGATCATCACGCCCCAGCGGCCGTCCTTGGTCAGCTTCTTGGCGGCTGCCGTCATCTCGTCCCAGGTCTTGGGCGGCTGGTTCGGGTCGAGGCCCACTTCCTTGAAGGCGTCCTTGTTGTAGTACATGACGATGGTCGAGCGCTGGAACGGCACGCCCCAGACCTTGCCATCGACGGTGCCATTGGCCATCAGCCCCGGATAGAAGCTGTCGAGCCAGGCCTTCTCCTCCGGCGTCGAGACGACATCGCTGAACGGCACGATGACATCCTGCTCCATCAGGTCATAGACGTCGATGGAGAACATCACCGAAAGCTGCGCCGGCTCGCCGCTCTTCAGCGCCGACAGGGCGCGGACGCGGGTGTCATCATAGTTGCCGGCGTAGATCGCCTTCACCTTGATGTCCGGATGGCCTTTCTGGAACTCCTCCACCATGCCATCGACAACCTGGGTCAGCGGGCCGCCGACCGCGATCGGGTAGTACATGGAAAGCTCGACATCGGCCATGGCGGGTGAGGCCATCCCGGCGAGCGCGGCGGCAAATGCCACCGCCCTTACGCGCTGCATCGTCATGTGTCACAATCCTTTCATCATCCAGCCTACGGGTGATCGGCCCCCGCAAGGGACCGATGGGCCAGCGGGACCTTGCCCGTTCCGCTGGCCCGTTGCTCCGCCCGCCCGCCCGAGGCCTTTGGCTCGGGAACCAACGGGTCGGAAAGTCGTCGTCCATCAGCGGCATCGAACAGATGCCGGCTGGCCGCATCCCAGGTCAGGGCGGCCTTGCCGCCGCGCACCAGCGCCGGACGGCCCGGCAGCTTCGCGATCAGCGCGCCGGCTTCGCCCGTGCAATAGACCAGCGTCTCGCCGCCCAGGAATTCGATGCCCGTTATCTGCACCGGCAGGGATGGTTCGTCCGCGCCGGCAAGGCGCAGATCCTCCGGCCGCACGCCGATCAGCACGCCAGCACCACCCGACGCAGCCCCCTCGCGCAGCCCGACCGGCAGCCGCTCCGCCGGCAGCAGCGCCATCGGCGGACTGCCGACGAAACCGGCGGCAAACGCGCTGACCGGGCGCTCATAGAGTTCTTCCGGCATGCCCTGCTGCTCGATCCGCCCGTCCTTCATCAGCACGATGCGGTCAGCCATGCCCATCGCCTCGGTCTGGTCATGCGTCACATAGATGACCGTCATGCCGAGATCCTGCTGCAACTGGCGGATTTCCTGCCGAACCTCATGACGGAGCTTGGCGTCCAGGTTGGACAGCGGCTCGTCCATCAGGCACAGCGGATGGCCGGCGACGATGGCGCGGGCCAGCGCCACACGCTGCCGCTGGCCGCCGGACAGCGCCGCCGGCTTGCGGTCCTCATAACCCTCAAGGCCGGTCAGCCGCAGTGCCTGGCCGAGGCGCGCCTGCCGTTCGGCGCGCGGCAGGCGGCGGACCTTCAGCCCAAATACGATGTTCTCGGCGACGCTGAGATGCGGGAACAGCGCATAGGACTGGAACACCATGGACAGGCCACGCTTGGCCGGCGGCAGCGCCGTCACATCCTGCCCGTCGATCAGGATACGCCCTGCCGTCGGCGTCTCCAGCCCGGCGATCAGCCGCAGCGTGGTGGACTTGCCGCAGCCGGACGGCCCCAACAGCACGACGAACTCGCCGCGCCCGATGACCAGATCGACACCGGCAACGCCACGGCTGTCGCCCCAGCTCTTCTCGACCGACTCCAGGGTGATGAAAGGGGCTGCGCTCATGCCGTCACCTCCTGCCCGGCGACGATCAGCCTGGCGCTGGATTTGCGGATCGCGGCCGCGATCTCCTCCGGCGGGGCCGCGTCCATGACGATGATATCGGCGTCCCACAGTGCCCCGCCCTGGGCGGCGGCCAGCCGTCCGATCTTGGAGACATCGGCGACCAGGATGGCGGTGCGGCAGCTCTCGCGGATCGCCTCGCGCGCTGCCACCTCCTCGCGGTCGAAATCCAGCAGCGTGCCGTCGCGGTCGATCCCGCCGACGCCAAACACACCGTAATCGGCGCGGTAGCTGCGGAACATCGTCTCAACATCATGTCCCAGAAAGTCGCGGTCCGGCAGGCGCAGCACGCCGCCCGGCAGGACGATGCGGTTGGAGCGCGCCGCCGACAGCGCGACCGCCACATTCAGATTGTTGGTGACGATGGTCAGATCTTCATGCCCGGCCATGGCCAGAGCCACCTGCTCCGGCGTCGTGCCGATGCCGAACAGCACCGAGGCGCGGCTGGGGATCAGCCCGGCGACAGTGGCGCCGATGCGGCGCTTTGCCTCCAGATTGGTGACACGGCGCGATTCATAGGGCGCGTTCAGCGTGGTGCCCAGCAGCTCCGCCCCGCCATGGCGGCGGCGCAGGATGTTGGCGTCGCACAGGCTGTTCACATCGCGCCGGATGGTCTGCGGCGTGACCGCGAAATGGTTCGCCAGCACCTCGATGGACTGGAAACCCTCGCGCCGGATCAGCGCAATAATATCCGACTGTCGTGACGACAGGTTCATTTGAACGGAAATCCCCCCGGTTCGATCTTTTTTCAGGAGTATATCCGTCGAATGACCGCATCGCGACAGTAAGGTTACATTCAAATGAAAATTCGCATGTGCGAACGCGCTTTCTGATATTCAGGCCGACAGCGCTGCCGCCAGATGGTCGGCCAGCAAAGCCGCCGCCGGTGTGAGCGTTGCGGCGCGGTGCAGCCTGATCTCCGCCATCGGCAGGGACGGCACCCCGTCCGACGACGACAGCGCCCGCAGGCCCGGCGGAAAAGTGGCGGCCTTCACCACTGTGACCGCCAGCCCCTGCGCTGCTACCGCCGCCACCGCGCCAAGGCTGTGGCTGACAAAGGCCAGACGCCACGGCCGCCGCGCCGCATCCAGGGCTTCCAGCACCCAGCGCCGGAACAGGCAGCCCTGCGGATAGAGCGCCAGCGGCAACGGGTCGATGGTTTCCACCGCACGGCCGATGCCGGCGGCCCAGACCGGGCGTTCGCGCCGCAGCAACTGGCCGCCGCCGGTGCCTTCGGGATGCATGGCGATGACAAGGTCGTAGGCTTCGCCCAGCCGCTCGATCATGCTGCCGGTCAACCCGGTCTGCATCTCGATATCGATGGCCGGATGCGCCGCTGCAAACCCCGCAAGGATTGGCGGCAGAAGACAGGTACCGTAATCCTCCATCACGCCGATCCTGACCGCGCCCCGCACCGCATCGGTGCGCAAGCGCCCTACCGCTTCTTCTCCCAGCAACAGGATGCGGCGGGCATAACCGATCAGCCCCTCCCCGGCGCGGCTCAACCGAACACCGCTTGATGCGCGTTCGAACAGTTCGACACCCAGCCGCTCCTCCAGCCGCCTGATCTGCATGCTGACCGCCGACTGTGTGCGGTTCAGCTGAACCGCCGCGCGGGTGAAGGATTGCTGCTCCGCCACGGCGACGAAGGCACGAAGCAACTCCGGTTCAAGCATCGAGGCGTTCATCATGATTGCTTATCCATGTCATCAAGAACATTCGTTTTCCTGATGATACCCCTACCCCTAGCCTGCCCGGAGTCCTTTCTGTTCTGGGTAAGGGGTAGTTCCTTGGGTGAACTGGCCGGAGTTCTGGCCGCCATTGCGTCCAGCGCGCTTGGCGGCACTGCCGTGGGCGCGACGCGCTATGCCGTCGGCGCGGTCGATCCGCTGACGCTTGGCGCACTGCGCTTCGGCATCGGCTTCCTGTGCCTGCTGCCCATCGCCCTGGCGCAGCGGGAGGCTTGGCCGGCACGGCGCGACTGGCCGCGGGCGGCGGCGCTGGGGCTGCTGTTCTTCGGCCTGTTTCCGGTGCTGTTCAACGCCTCGCTGCTCTATACGACGGCGGCGCGGGCGGCACTGGCCCTGTCGACCCTGCCGCTGCTGACCATGCTGGCCGGGGCGATCCTCGGCGTCGAAGCGCTTACCGCACGGAAGAGCGCCGGTGTGGCGCTGGCCATGGGCGGTGTCACGCTGGCACTGGCCGCCGGCCTTGCGGACGCCCCGGCTGGCGCGTGGCGCGGCGATCTGTTGATGGTCGCCGCTGCACTGTGCATGGCGCTTTACAGTGTCTGGGCCCGGCCTGTCATTCATCGCTCCGGTCCGGTGCGCTTCACCCTGCTGGCGATGGGGACCGGGGCCACCTGCCTTGGCCTGCTGGCCGGCATCGGCGGCGGTTTCGCCGCACTGCCCGGCTTCGGCTGGCCGCAATGGATCGCGATTTTCTATCTCGGCCTGTTCGGCAGCGCGCTGATCTTCTTCCTGTGGGCCTTCGCACTGGGGCGCACCACGCCTACGCGGGTTGCGGTCTCCGTGACGGTCAATCCGGTCACCGCGGCGCTGCTGGGCGCGCTGCTGCTGGACGAGCCGGTGGGCTGGAATCTCGTCCTTGGCCTCGTCACGGTATTTTCCGGTATATGGCTGGCCGTCACAGCGGGAAAGCCCGCCGGAACCGCCGCACCGCACAAAAGGTAATACCAGCAGATTTGCTCTAACACCCTGTCCTGAAACAGGCTTTTTTACTGTTTCCCCGATGCGGGCGATGCGGATATTGTGACGCGCACTAGCTAAAGCAGGCGGAAACAAGCCCATGCAGTCGGCACCAGACGAAACCCGCTTCGCGGAAATGGTCTTCCCGGAGCTGGCGAACCACTATGGCACGCTCTATGGCGGCAATGCGCTCAGCCTGATGGGCAAGGCCGCCTATATCGCCGCCAGCCGCGCGGCGCGCTGCGACATCGTCATGGCGTCCAGTGACAAGATCGCCTTCCACCGCCCGGCCCGGGTCGGCCAGCTGATCGAGCTGATCGCCCGCGTGACGCGACGCGGCCGCACCTCCATGACGGTGTCCGTCGAGGTGCATGCCGAGACGCTGGCCACCGGCGAGCGGACGATGACCATGAGCGGCACCTTCGAGATGGTCGCCGTGGACAAGGAAGGCCGCCCGACAGCGATACCGACCAACGACCCAGATACGACAACCCCATAAAAGATCGAGGAACTGCCCCGTGAAGACGCACAGCGTTCGCACTTACAAGTCCGCCGAGAAGCTCGCGCGTGAGGACCAGCTGGCCTGGAAGATGGCCGCCATGGCGACAGACCCCGTGCCGGTGGATGCCGATGTCGCGGAGATGATCGGCAACCGCATCATCGACAATGCCTCGGTGGCCGTCGCCTCGGTGGCACGCCGCCCGGTGGCGAGCGCGCGTGCCCAGACCATGGCGCACCCCTACAGCCCCGGCGCCACCGTGTTCGGCCTGCCGTCGGACAAGCGCTTCTCGCCGGAATGGGCCGCCTGGGCCAATGGCGTGGCAGTGCGCGAGCTGGACTATCACGACACCTTCCTCGCCGCCGACTATTCGCATCCCGGCGACAATATCCCGCCGGTTCTGGCTGTCGCCCAGCATGTCGGCCGCAACGGCCAGGACCTGATCCGCGCGCTGGCGGCGTCCTACGAGATCCAGGTCGATCTGGTGAAGGGCATCTGCCTGCACGAGCACAAGATCGACCATATCGCCCATCTGGGCCCGTCCGCCGCCGGCGGCATCGGCGCGCTGCTGAACCTTTCGACTGAGACGGTCTATCAGGCGATCCAGCAGGCGCTGCACACCACCACCACTACGCGCCAGTCGCGCAAGGGCGAGATTTCCAGCTGGAAGGCCTATGCCCCGGCCTTCGCCGGCAAGATGGCGATCGAGGCGGTGGACCGCGTGATGCGCGGCGAAGGCGCCCCGTCCCCGGCCTATGAGGGCGAGGACGGCTTCATCGCCTGGCTGCTGAGCGGCCCGAAGGCGGAATACAAGGTGCCGCTGCCGGAGAAGGGCGACGCCAAGCGCGCCATCATGGACACCTATACCAAGGAACATTCGGCGGAGTACCAGAGCCAGGCGCTGATCGACCTGGCCCGCCGCATGGGCCCGAAGGTCGGCGACTTCGCCAAGGTGAAGAGCATCGTCATCCACACCAGCCATCACACCCATTATGTGATCGGCACCGGCGCCAACGACCCGCAGAAGATGGACCCGAAGGCCAGCCGCGAGACGCTGGACCATTCGATCATGTACATCTTCGCGGTCGCCCTGCAGGACGGCGGCTGGCACCATGAGCGCTCCTACGCGCCGGAGCGCGCGGCGCGTCCGGACACAGTGGCGCTGTGGCACAAGATCAGCACCGTCGAGGACCCGGAATGGACCCGGCGCTATCACTCGCACGATCCGAACGAGAAGGCCTTCGGCGGCCGCGTCGTGGTGACCATGGAGGATGGCTCCACCATCACCGACGAGCTGGCCGTGGCCGACGCCCATCCGCTGGGCGCGCGGCCCTTCGCCCGCCCGCAATATATCGCCAAGTTCCGCACGCTGGCGGAAGGCATCGTCGCGGCGGGCGAACAGGACCGCTTCCTGGAAGCCGTCGAGAATCTGGCGAAGCTGAGCGACCTCAGCGCCCTCAACGTAACCGTCGAAGCCGCCAAGCTGGGTGCCCCCCGGCCGACCGGCATCTTCGACTGGAAATAACGGAAAGGGAGACATGACCATGGCGGATAATCCGACCTTCAAGCCGAAGAAATCGGTGGCGCTATCCGGCGTCACCGCCGGCAACACCGCGCTGTGCACCGTGGGCCGCACCGGCAACGACCTGCATTATCGCGGCTACGACATCCTGGACATCGCGGAAACCTGCGAGTTCGAGGAGATCGCCTATCTGCTGGTGCATGGCAGCCTGCCGACCCAGCCGCAGCTCGATGCCTACAAGACCAAGCTGAAGGCGCTGCGCGCCCTGCCGGCGGCGGTGAAGGACGTGCTGGAGGCGATCCCCGCCTCCGCCCATCCGATGGATGTGATGCGCACCGGTGTCTCCGCGCTGGGCTGCGTGCTGCCTGAGGCGCATGACCACAATCACCCGGCGGCGCGCGACATCGCCGACCGGCTGATGGCCTCGCTGGGGTCCATGCTGCTCTACTGGTACCACTACGCCCATCGCGGCCAGATCATCGAGCTGGAGACCGACGATGACAGCATCGCCGGGCATTTCCTGCACCTGCTGCACGGCAAGCCGGCATCGGAATCGCATATCCGGGCGATGCAGACCTCGCTGATCCTCTATGCCGAGCATGAGTTCAACGCCTCGACCTTCACCGCGCGTTCCATCGCCGGCACCGGGTCGGACATGTACTCGGCCATTGCCGGCGCCATCGGCGCGCTGCGCGGCCCGAAGCATGGCGGTGCCAACGAGGCCGCCTTCGATATCCAGCAGCGCTATGCCGATGCCGACGAGGCGGAGGCGGACATCCGCGCCCGCGTCGCGGCGAAGGAGGTCATCATCGGCTTCGGCCATCCGGTCTATACCGTGTCCGACCCGCGCAACGAGGTGATCAAGCGCGTCGCGCACAAGCTGTCGAAGGAAGCCGGGTCGATGCAGATGTTCGACATCGCCGCGCGCATCGAGACGGTGATGGCCGATGTGAAGAAAATGTTCCCGAACCTCGACTGGTTCAGTGCCGTCTCCTACCATTTGATGGGCGTGCCGACGGCGATGTTCACCCCGCTGTTCGTGATCTCCCGCACCTCGGGCTGGGCGGCGCATATCATCGAGCAGCGCATCGACAACAAGATCATCCGCCCGTCCGCTAATTATGTCGGGCCGGAGAATCTGACCTTCGTGCCGATCGGCCAGCGCGGCAAGAAGGCCGCGAAGAAGTCCGCCGGCAAGAAAGCCTGAGGAGAAGATCATGCCCTATCTGATCGCCGACGATCTGCCGACGGAGCCAGCCGGCCAGCGCTTCCGCAAGCTGGTGGAGCGCCCCGGCATCCTCGGCATTCCCGGCAGCCATAACGGCATGGCGGCGCTGCAGGCGAAGAAGGCCGGCTTCGAGGCGCTGTACCTGTCGGGGGCGGCGATGACCGCCTCCATGGGCATCCCCGACCTCGGCATCATCACCGTGGACGAGGTGTGCTTCTTCATCCGCCAGGTGGCCCGCGCCAGCGGCCTGCCGGTGCTGGTGGACGGCGACACCGGCTATGGCGAGGCGCTGAACGTCATGCACATGGTACGCAGCTTCGAGGATGCCGGCGCCGGCGCCGTGCATATCGAGGACCAGCTGCTGCCGAAGAAGTGCGGCCATCTGAACGACAAGAAGCTGGCCGACGCCCGCGACATGGCGGCCAAGGTCGCCGCTGCCGCGAAGGCCCGCCGTCACCTCTACGTCATCGCCCGGACCGACGCGGCCGCCAGCGAAGGGCTGGACGGGGCGGTCGCCCGCGCGAAGCTGTACATGGAAGCCGGTGCCGACGCGATCTTCCCGGAAGCGCTGAACAGTGCCGAGATGTTCCGCGAGTTCGCCAAGCGGATGCCCGGCGTCCCGCTGCTGGCCAACATGACGGAATTCGGCCGCACGCCTTTCTTCACCGCCAAGGAATTCGAGGAGATGGGCTACCGCATGGTGATCTGGCCGGTCAGCAGCCTGCGCGTCGCCAACAAGGCGCAGGAGAAGCTGTACGCCACGCTGAAGCAGAACGGCTCGACCGAGGCGATGGCCGGCGAGATGCAGACCCGCGCGGAACTGTACGACACCATCGGCCTGGCGAAGTACGAGGCGCTGGACGCCTCCATCGTTGCGACCGTTCTGCCGTCCTGATCGGCGGATCAAAGGCTGAAACAAAATGACGCCGCAGCGGGGCAGGCTGCGGCGTCAGTCGTTCTGCGGGGGGAAAACGTAAAACCTGCGAGAGCCCAGGGCGAGCCTAGACGGTGATATCCAGACGGCCAGAGGCGGCAGCCTGCACGGCCGGCGCCGGTTCCTCGGCAGCTGGCGGGGGCGCGCTGGTTGCCAGCTGCTGGCGCAGCTGATTGATATTATCGAGATTGGCGTACATGCCGGTTACGCTGGCCTGCGCGACCGTTGCCATAGATTGATAAACGAAGCCGATTTGAGACATGGCTTTCTCCATATCCTTGAACGCGCGGTTTTCTCGCACGCGCTAATGTAACTTTAGGTAAAATGTATTTTATAGGCAATTCATTTTTTATTAATCATGATTTTTAGCCAACCGCAAGCCTGTAACAGCTTGATACAATTTGTGATTCGTCTGTTGGCGGGTTCTCGTGCATGGTCCCAGCCTGACGTCGACTGCCCAGCCGGCGTCACTTTCTCATAATTGTCAGGAGCGGTTTCAGGCATGTGCGGAATCATCGGCGTGGTCGGCAAGGCCGACGTGGTGCCCTCGCTGATCGAGGGGCTGAAGCGGCTGGAATATCGCGGTTACGATTCCGCCGGCATCGCCACGCTGGTGAATGACGGGATCGAGCGCCGACGCAGCGAGGGCAAGATCGCCCGGCTGGAGGAGAAGGTCGCCGGCAACGGCATCCATGGTGATATCGGCATCGGCCATACGCGCTGGGCGACGCATGGCGTGCCGAACGAACGAAACGCGCACCCGCATGCCACCGACCGCGTGGCGCTGGTGCATAACGGCATCATCGAGAATTACCGCGAGCTGGCCGCCGAGCTGTCGGCGCTGGGCCATGTCTTCGCCAGCGAGACCGATTCCGAGATCGCGGCCCACCTGATCACCCGCTACCTGAACGAGGGCATGACGCCGCAGCAGGCGGTCGCCACGGCGATCAAGCGCATGGACGGCGCCTATGCGCTGGCGATCCTTTTCAAGGGCGAGCACGACCTGATCGTTGGCGCGCGCAAGGGCAGCCCGCTGGCCGTCGGCTGGGGCGAGGACGAGATGTATCTGGGCTCCGACGCACTGGCGCTCTCCCCCTTCGCGCGCCGCATCTCCTATCTGGAGGAAGGCGACTGGGTGGAGATCAGCCGCGCCGGCGCCATCTTCCATGACGAGCAGGACCAAGTGGTGGACCGCCCGGCCAAGCCGACCGCCCTGTCGGGTGCGATGATCGGCAAGGGCAATTACCCGCACTTCATGCTGAAGGAAATCTACGAGCAGCCGGGCGTCATCGGCGACACGCTGCGCAGCATGTGGAACCCGGCCAGCGGGGCCATCGACCTGCCGCCGCTGGATATCGACCTTGCCGCCATCAGCCGCATCACGCTGGTCGCCTGCGGCACCTCCTATCTGGGGGCCATGGTCGCGAAATACTGGTTCGAGAAGGTGGCCCGCATCGCCGCCGACATCGATATCGCCTCGGAATTCCGCTATCGCGACACGCCGCTGGAGGCAGGCGGGCTGGCCATCTTCATCTCGCAGTCGGGTGAGACCATCGACACGCTGGCCGCCTTGCGCCACGCCAAGGAGGCGGGGCAGAAGACCATCGCCATCGTGAACGTGCCGGAAAGCACCATGGCGCGCGAGGCCGATGCCGTGCTGCCGACGCTGGCCGGGCCGGAGATCGGCGTGGCCTCGACCAAGGCGTTTACCTGCCAGCTGGTGCTGCTGGCCTGCCTCGTCATCGCCACGGCGCGGGCACGCGGCGCCATCTCCGGCGCCGAGGAGGCGCGGCTGTCCAACGCCATCGCCGAGGTGCCTTCGCGCGCGGCCGAGGTGCTGAATGGCGACGAGGCGATCCAGGCGCTGGCGGCCGAGGTCGCGGAGGCACGCGACGTACTCTATATCGGCCGCAACACCGGCTACCCCATCGCGCTGGAAGGGGCGCTGAAGCTGAAGGAAATCTCCTACATCCATGCCGAGGGCTATGCCGCGGGCGAGCTGAAGCACGGCCCCATCGCGCTGATCGACGACACGGTGCCGGTCATCGTCGTCGCCCCCTCGGACGCGCTGTTCGAGAAGACCTTCTCCAATATGCAGGAGGTGATGGCGCGCGGCGGGAAGGTGATCTTCATGTCCGACACCAAGGGCTGCGCCCATATCGGCAAGGAAGCCTTCGCCACCATCGAGCTGCCGCATGTCCATCCCTTCGTGGCGCCGATCCTCTATGCCATCCCGGTGCAGCTGCTGGCCTACCATGTCGCCGTCATCAAGGGCACCGATGTGGACCAACCGCGCAACCTCGCCAAGTCGGTGACGGTGGAGTAACGGGGTAGCGGCGTTCCGTCGCCTCGCCATCCCCCCTTCCATCTGACAGGATGGCCTCCGACGACAACATGTTCCGGGGGGATAAGGTGAGCTGGGTTCGGGCTGTTTCCCTTCTTCTGCTGCTGGCCGGCGGGGGCGCTGCCTACTGGTACGCCACGCGCCCGGCAGCCGTTACGGTTGTCGCACCGATACGCGGCGATGCGGCGGAAATCGTCTATGCCTCCGGCGTCATCGAGCCGCGCAGCTGGGCGAAGGTGACCTCGCTGGTGCGCGAGCGTATCGTCTCGGTCTGCAATTGCGAGGGCGAGACCGTCACCCAGGGGACGGAGCTGGCGCGGCTGGACGATACCGAGGCGCAGGCCACCCTGGCCGAGCTGCGCGCCCGGCTGCGCCTGGCAAAATCCGATTACGAACGCATTTCCACCCTTGTTACGCGCAATATCGTCAGCCGCAGCGAACTGGACCGCGCCACCAGCCAGGTCAGCCAGATCGAGGCGCTGATCTCCGGCCAGGAAGCGCGGCTTGGTTCCTACATTCTGCGCGCGCCCGGCGATGGCATGGTGCTGCGCCAGGATGGCGAGGTGGGGGAGATCGCCGAGCCCGGCGATGTGCTGTTCTGGGTCGGGCGGCCAACGCCCTTGCTGGTGGTGGCCGAGGTGAATGAGGAGGACATCCCACGCGTCGTCACCGGCCAGCGCGCCCTGCTGCGCAGCGATGCCTTTCCCGACCGCATGCTGGAAGCAACGGTGGACAGTATCACGCCGAAGGGCGATCCGGTCGCCAAGACCTACCGGGTGCGGCTGGCCCTGCCCGCCGATACACCGCTGATGATCGGCATGTCGGTGGATGTGAACATCGTCATCCGCGTCTCCGAAGCCGCCCTGCTGATACCGGGCCAGGCCCTGAGGGGCGATACGGTCTTTACCGCGGAAGATGGAACCGCACGCCGCCAGACCATCCAGCCCGGTATCCAGGGCATCACCCATGTCGAGGTGCGCTCGGGCCTGCCCGATTCGGCGCAGATCATCACCCCCTTCCCCAAGACGCTGGAGGATGGGGCACGGGTGACGGTGCGTAGAGAATAGCCGCCATGCTGCTGCTCGACATCGCCATCACCCATATCGCCGGGCGCACGCGCCAGACGCTGGTGGCGGTGCTGGGCGTGGCGGTCGGCGTGGGATTTTCGATCGGCATGGCGGCGCTGATGCAGGGCAGCCAGGATGATTTCATCGAACAGCTCGTCAACACCATGCCGCATGTCCAGATCAAGGACGAGCAGCGCACGGCTACACGGCAGCCCGCCGAGGATGTCTTTACCGCCGCCGCGATCTACGGGCTGCGCCCGACCGAGGACCCGCGCGGCATCATCAACCCGAATGCGGCGGTCGCCTGGCTGACCGCCTGGACGCCGGGGACGCTCTCCGCCGGCCTGCGCATCCAGGGCGTCATCCGTTATTCCGGCAACGAGGTCGGCGCCTCCATCATCGGCATCGAGCCGGAGATGGAGCGCAAGGTCTCCTCCATCGTCGAGGATTTTGTCGAGGGCGATTTCGACACGCTGTCGGAAGGCGGCAACAACATCGTCATGGGGCGGCGCGTGGCCGAACGGCTGGGCGCGCGGCTGGGCGACACGGTGCGCGCCGTCTCCTCTTCCGGCGGCACGCGGGATTTCCGGATCATGGGTCTGTTCCATACCGGCAGCAACGCGCGCGACGAGGGCGAGGCCTATGTGCTGCTGAAGAATGCGCAGATCCTCTCGCAGCGGCCGAACGCGGTGAACGACATCCGCATCCGGCTGAATGACCCCTATGCCGCCCCCTCGGTTGCGCGGCAGGCGGAGGCGCGCCTGGGATACCGCGCGGTTGCCTGGCAGGAGGCCAATGAAGGCATCCTGGAGGCGCTCGTCGTGCGCAACACCATCATGTACACCGTGGTCGCCGCCATCATGCTGGTCGCCGGATTCGGCATCTTCAACATCGTCTCCACCATCACCCACGAGAAGTCGCGCGACATCGCCATCATGAAGTCGCTGGGCTTCACGCAGGGCGACATGCAGTGGCTGTTCATGATGGAGGGGCTGGCCATCGGCCTCACAGGCTCGCTGCTGGGCTGGATGCTGGGTTTCACCCTGACCTACGTGCTGTCGGGGATCGAGTTCGAGCTGAACGCCGCCGGGCGGGATATGACGCAGCTGCCGGTCGCCTGGAGTTTCGCCCATTATGCCATCGCCGCCGGCTTCGCCGTGCTGTCCTCGGCCGTGGCGGGCTATCTGCCGGCGCGTAAGGCGGCCCGGCTGCATCCGGTCGATATCATCCGGGGGGCGACATGACAGCGCCGCCGAGGGACACGCCCCTGATCGAGGCGCGCAAGCTGACGCGCATCCTGCCGGAGACCGTGCCGGTAACGCTGGTACAGGACATTGACCTGACGGTCAGCCGCAACGAGTTCCTAGCGATCACCGGCCCGTCGGGCTCCGGCAAATCCTCGCTGCTCTATCTGCTGGGGCTGCTGGACCGCCCGACCAGCGGCACCCTGCTGGTCGAAGGCCGCGACACCGGCACCATGGACGAGGCAACCCTGGCCGAAACCCGGCTGTCGATGATGGGCTTCATCTTCCAATTCCATTTCCTGCTGCCGGAATTCACCGCCCGCGACAATATCGCGATCCCGATGCGCAAGCTGGGCCGGCTGTCGCGCCGCGAAATCGACCGGCGGGCAGAGGAGCTGCTGGGCTCGCTCGGGCTCGGCGATCACATCCACAAGCGCCCGGACCAGCTGTCCGGCGGGCAGCGCCAGCGCGTCGCGGTTGCCCGGGCGCTGGCCAACGACCCGGTCATCCTGCTGGCCGACGAGCCGACCGGCAGCCTGGACAGCAGGAGTTCCGAGCAGGTGTTCGACACCTTGCGCGCCCTCGTCCATGAGCGCGGCAAGACGGTGGCCATGGTCACCCACGACCTCGACATGGCCAACCGCGCCGACCGCCGCGTGCATCTGGTAGATGGGCGGATCGTGCCGCTGGACGGCGCCGGGTGAACTCCCCGAAAAGCCAGGTCAGGTCCAGGCCAGCTGGTTATCGATCATCTGCTTGCCGTCGCTGCGGCCGAAGATGATGCTCACCTCATCCAGCATCCGCAGGATCGTATCGAAGCGCAGCGACATCGGCTGGTCGATGGAGGTGTATTTGCGGATGCGCTCGAACGCGTTCTTGCAGGCGATGATGGAGAATCCCAGGGTCCAGTAATTCTGGTGGGCGCTCATCAGGAAGCGCTTGAACTGCCGCGCGTCGTTCTTCTCCACGAAGCAGGTATAGGCCTCATCATAGGCGCTGAAGATGCTGCGGCACTTGTCCACCGCGTCGCGCAGCCGCGAATAGAGCTTCGCCACCTTCGCGTTCAACAACTCGATGTCGGTGGCGCTGTAGAGCCGCTGGTCCAGCGGCACCAGGTTGCGCCCCTTCAGATAGTTGAAGACCTTGCGCAGCGAGCCGGCAATCTCCTCGAACTGGATCTGGTAGAAGGTGATGCCCTTCCAGGCGGTGAAGATGGCGCCGGTCTGCGAGCGCTCGATGCCGAAGGACTTGATGAAGATTTCCGCTTCCGGCAGGTCGGGATTCCACAGTACCTTCAGGAAACGCTGCTTCTGCGCGGCGCTGATGTTGCTGTCGCCGCCGGCATCCTGGATCGCGCGGTTCAGGATCGGCTCGATCTTCGATTCGATGCGCCGGCGGATCTTGCGGTCTTCCTGTTCCGAGGTCTGGAAGGCCGTGTCCGGCATCTTGTACCCGGAATCCGACAGCTCGGTGCGCAGCAGATAGGGGTCAAGCGACGGCACTTCATCGATGATGCGCAGCATCTCGATGTCGTTATACAGCTCCTCCAGGTCGGCCTCGACCTTGATGCCGAAAATCTCGTTCATCAGCGCGTCGAAATCGCGCTGCCGCAGATAGATGGCGGACCCGCCCGACGCAAGGTCGCGATGGTCGTTCGGGATATAGATCGCGGTTTCCACCGGCTTGTAGAATTCCTGCTCGCCCATCTCCGAATCGAACATCCCCTCCATGCCGGGCTCGTTGGTCGGCACGTCGAAGTTCGGGTACTTGAAGATCACGCAATTGTTCAGGAAGCGATTCTTGAAGATGGGCGGTTCGCCCCGCATCATCATCTTCGGGATGTTCAGGGCCATGCTGGAATCGCCGCTCAGAATCACGTTGAGGAGCGGTGATCTGCCGGCATTGCCGCGTTGCATGTTTCTATGCGCGCTGACCGTCATGACGGGCTAGTCCACTTTGCGGGAACTGCTGATAGACCAGTTTGCGCACAAGTCTCCGCGAAAACAATTAAAATACAATAAATTTTATTGAATATTTAGCGTGCGGCCCATGCAAGGCTCGCCGCAGCAAACCTGCGGCCCGCCTCAGGGTCAAGATCGAGGAACAGGGCCGGCTCATTGACCTCAGCCTCCAGCAGCACGAAATCCGACCCGTCAAAGATGCCGTCAATACGTGCATAAAGCGGGCGCTGCGGCAGTTTCTCCAACACATCCACTGCCTGCGCCAGCTCGCCAGCTGCCGGCCTGTAGGCCCGCTTTTCCGGCTGGAAGGCGGAGTTGATGCGGAACTCCCCTGCCCGCGGGATCAGCTGCGCCGCATGCGAGAACGTCCCATCGAAGAAGACGAAGGATATCTGGCCGCTGGTCCGCACCGTGCCGATGAATTCCTGCACCAGCAACCGGTGCGGCGCCACACTCTCCGCAATCTCCGGCCAGACCGCCTCGATCTCCTCGCGCGCGACCAGCCGCACGCCATGGCCACTGGCACCAGATGTCGGCTTCACCACCGCTTCCCGCCAGCCGCGTTCGTCCATGAAATCCGCCAGCGCCTGCCGGTCGAGCGGCAGTACCGTCTGGCCCGGTGTCCGGATGCCGCCGGCCGCCAGACTGTCCAGATAGGCCTTGTCCAGGTTCCATTCGACAAGCCCCGCCGGATTAGCAACCCGCACACCCGCCGCTGACAAGCCCTGCAGCCAGCCGCGATACGCCTCCAGCCGCCGGTGATAATCCCAGGTACCGCGCAACATCACCAGATCGGCGGTGCGGAAGACCGACTGGTCCTCTGCCGTCCAGGGCGCCCAGCGTACCGTGGCCCCCTCATCGCGCAGAGCATCGACGAATCGGATATCGCTGACAGTCGGCTCCGGTCAGTCAGTACAGAGGGCCAGGGAGATGACGGGACTCGACGGTGCGGGCATGGCAGGCCTTCGGAAGGACGTATTGCAAGCCATTCTTAACTGCGCTGCACCGCGCGGCAAGCGCAATCCGCAGCCGCCGGAACGGCCTTACACCACGCGCTGCAATTCCTCGAAGAACCCGTCGATCTCGCGCTTCAGCCCGGCGGACTGCTCGCTCAGCAGCGTCGCGGAATCGCGGCTGTGGCGGGCGACGTCGCCGGCCTCGCGCGCGGCGGCGCTGACCATCACCACATTCTCCGACACATCGTGCGTGCCGCTGGATGCCTCTTGCACGCTGCGCGCTATCTCGGCCGTCGCCTGGTCCTGCTGTTCGCCCGCGTTCAGCACCACGCTGGCCATCTGGCTCAGCTCCTCGATGATCGTCGCAACCGCCTGCATGCCGGTGACGGCCTGCCCGCTGGTCGATTGAATCTCCTCAATGCGGCGCGCGATGTCCTCGGTCGCCTTGGCGGTCTGCGTCGCCAGGTTCTTCACCTCCGAAGCGACAACGGCAAAACCCTTGCCCACCTCGCCGGCCCGCGCCGCCTCGATGGTGGCGTTCAGCGCCAGCAGGTTGGTCTGCGCCGCGATATCGCCGATCAGCGCGGAGACTTCGCCGACTTCCTCGGCGGCCTTCGCCAGACTGGACACCGTGCTGCCCGCCCGCTCCGCCTCGCCGGCGGCCCGGCCCGATATCGCTGCCGTCTCCCTGGCACTGCGGCCGATCTCCGCGCTGGAAGAGGCCAGCTCCTCCGCCGCCGAGGCGATGGTCTGCACATTCACGCTGGCTTCCTCCGCCGCTGCCGCGACAGCCGTCGCACGCTCGCTGGTGTCGCCCGCCGCCGACGCCAGCTGCGCCGAGGTGCTGCTGAGGCCGGTCGCCGTATCGGCCACCGTATCGACCACGCTGCGCAGCTTGCTCTCGAAGGCGGCGGCCACCTTGGTGAAGGCGCCGATCCGCGTGCGGATCGATTCGGTCGCCGCGTTGATCGTCTCCGCCTGCTGCCGGAACTGCCCCTTCAGGCCGCGCACCGCGATCTTGCGGTAATATTTGTTGTCGCGGACATGCTCCATCGATGCGCCGGCCTCGCGCACGAAGGCATCGGTCACATCGATCAGATTGTTGATCGCATGCATCAGCTGGCCAATCTCGCCGCGCGCCGGCACATGCAGCAACCGCGCCTCGAAGTCGCCGTCACGGACCCGCTGGCACACCGCGATCATCTCGCCCAGCCGCCGGGTGGACAGCCGGATGGCAACAGCCGCCAGCAGGGCCAGCAGCGCCGCAAAGGCGGACAGTGCCGCCTGCGGCCAGGCGCCCGACAGGCCGGCCAGGATGGCGGCAGCGCCCGCAAGCGGAACAGCCAGAAGCGCGATCAGCGACGCGCTAGAGGGAGAGAACGAATTCGTCATAGCTCTTACCAATACTCCGCAACTTTTCTGTCAGCGCTTCATAGGCCTGGTTCATGCCCTGCTTGCGATCCGCCGCCTGCTCCTCGACCTGCCGCAGCTCGCGATAGATCGGGATGACCGCCGCCACCGCCTTCTGGTCCGGCACGCGGCGGTTGGAATGGTAGGCGATGATCTTGCCGGTCGCGTCCCGCGTCGGCGTCACATGGGCCAGGACCCAGTAATGGTCCCCGGTCTTGGCCAGGTTCACCACATAGGCGAACACCTCATGACCGGCGGAGATACGGTCCCACAGCAGCTTGAACACACAGCGCGGCATGTCGGGATGCCGGATCAGGCTATGGGGCGCATCCAGCAGCTCCGCCTCGGAGTAGCCGGAAACCCGGACGAATACATCGTTGCAGTAAGTAATCCGCCCACGCGTATCGGTCTTGGAGACGATAAATTCATCCTCTCCGAAACTTACCGCCTTACCGGTTGGGGTTATTTTTTCTGACATTTTACGCTTTATCTAAGAGTATCGGTACTATTCAAGCACCATTCCTTAACAGGGCTACAGTTAGGCGATCTGAAAATCAAATGAATTGATGCAAGTCAATTTCAGCTATGCATGCAGAAAACAAAACGGCCCGGATTGCTCCGGGCCGCTGCGTCAGAGGAAAGAGACGGGTCCGATCAGAACAGACCGTCCACCACTTCCGGCGGCAGCCCGGCCAGCACCAGTTCGGCGATCTCCTCGCTGGCGAACAGGCCCTTCAGACCCTCGCCCAGAGTCTGCGCGCTCTCGATCGTGTAGCCGCTGATGACCAGCGCATCGATACCGATCTTGTAGTCCACGATGACCGCGTTGTTCTTGCCCAGCAGCACGAACTGGTTGGCGCCCTCGCCACCGATCAGCATGTCCTTGCCGGAGAATTCGTCGAGGCCGATATGGATGAGCATGTCGTCGCCGGCACCGCCCATCAGCAGGTCATTGCCCGTCCCGCCATAGAGCGTGTCGTTGCCGGCACCGCCATCCAGTGTATCGTTGCCCGCACCGCCCAACAGGACGTCATTGCCGGCACCGCCGACAAGCAGGTCATCGCCAGCACCACCATCGAGCGTATCGTTACCCGCATTGCCATACAGGACGTCATTGCCGGCATCGCCGAACAGCGAATCGTCCCCTAGACCGCCGCTCAGCGTGTCGTCGCCGGCGCCGCCGCGCAGCAGATCGTCGCCATCGCCACCAAGCAGCAGGTCGTTTCCGGCGCCGCCCAGCAGCGTGTCATTGCCGGCGCCGCCATGCAGCACATCGTTACCATCCCCGCCCTGCAGCAGATCGTTGCCTGCGGTGCCGGAGATCACCTTGTCCGCCGCCGCGTCGCGAGCGGGCTCAGCCATGGCTGCCAGGGCATCGGCCCCGGCATCCTCTTCCTCCTGCAGGGCCGTATCATCGACGGCAAGCGCGTTCCGGGCCTCAGGGGCGGTATCCGCCTGATCCTGCTGCTGCGCCGTGGCATCGGCCGTGTCTTCGGTCTTGCCATCGGCCTGCGCCGCCATCGCCTGGCTGCCGACCAGCGCCGAGGGGTCGCCAGCCGGACGGCCGTCATCGGAATCCTCTTCCGGCAGCGCGGCACCAGACAGCATGTTCAGCACCAGCGTGGCGATCTGGTCGGCGCGCGCCTCGTCGGTAGCGATCAGCGCGGTCGCCACGAAGATGGCGAAGCCGGTCACCGCATTGGCGATGAGGTGATAGACATTGCTGGAGGACATCGCGGCCTCCTGGCGGCGCGCCGCGACCATCTGGTTCAGCAGCTCGCGGAAATCGCCGGCACGCAGCAGCTCGTCGGTCGGCTCGCTATAGGCGATGAACTCGGTGCCAACCCGTGCGATGTGAACGGCGATCTCGTCGGTCTCGGGATTCTCGAAAACCAGCCAGGGCTCGCCTTCGTCCGTCGTGCCGAAGGTCGCCTCATACGGCACACCCGCCTTCGCCAGCATTTCCATGCAGCGAAACAGCTCGGCCTTCTCCTGCTCGGTCCATCCCTGGGCCGGGCGGGTCATCGCCGAAAAGGGTATGATCTGTGCCGTCATTTTTGTTCAGCTATCGATCTAAAACCAAATCCTGCTGTCAGGACAAACGTTTGGCCACCGTATTTGGTTCACGCTTACCCTGATATGCACATCGCGTCCAGCGCGAACATGCCGGACGATGCGGTTCAGGCCTTCTGCGCCACATCATCCGCGGCAAACAGCGCACGGTAGGTGTAGGGATCGTAGAAGCTCAACAGGCTTTTAACGAAATCCACCCGGTCAACGCCCAGCGCATCTGCCCAGAGGTGGTAGCTCTCCGGCGGCACCCGGCCCTTGCCGGCCTCGATCTGGGAGATGAAGGTGTAATAGTTGATGTTGACCCGCTCCGCCAGCTCGCGCTGGGTCAGCTTGCGGGATTCGCGAAGATGTTTCAGCCACTGACCCGCCTCCTGCCGAAGCAGTTTGGAATCGGTCGAGGCCCCGGCATGGTTCGGCGCTAGCATGGCATTCGCTCTCAAGAAACGACAAATCAGACCATCGATTATCAGAAAATCACTTAACCGACAACTGCAGACATATTGGCAGACCGGCCGCGCGCCCCTACAAAGGGCGAACCAAAGCCAAAGGAGAGAGAACGGTGCGTATCCTGTTCATCCATCAGAACTGCCCCGGCCAGTACAAGCATCTGGTGATGCATCTGAAGCAGGACCCGAAGAACGACATCGTCTTCATCTCCAAGCCCAATGGCAACACGATCACCGGCATCCGCCGCATCGACTACAAGCCGCACCGGGAGGCCAACCCGCAAACCCATCATTACCTGACCAGCGCGGAGAACGGTGTGCTGCATGGACAGGCCGTGGCCCGCGTACTGATTGCGCTGAAGGAGAAGGGCTGGAAGCCCGACATCATCTGTGCCCATCCGGGCTGGGGCGAGGCGCTGTTCGTGAAGGATGTCTATCCGGATGTGCCGCTGCTGGGCTTCTTCGAGTTCTTCTATCATGCCGAGGGGGCGGATTGCGGCTTCGATCCGATGTATCCGAACACGATGGACGATTTCTTCCGGCTGCGCCTGAAGAACACCGTGAACCTGCTGAGCCTGGAAGCCTGCGACTGGGGCATGAGCCCGACCTTCTGGCAGCGTGAGGTGCATCCCACCGCCTATCAGCAGAAGATATCGGTCATCCATGATGGCGTGGATACCGCGACCCTGGTGCCGAAGGATGATGTTCGCGTCACCCTGCCAAGCGGCGTGACGCTCAGCCGTGACGACGAGGTGGTGACCTATGTCTCGCGCAATCTGGAGCCCTATCGCGGCTTTCATGTGTACATGAAGGCGCTGGAGGAGATGTGCCGGCGGCGGCCGAAGGCGCATTTCCTGGTGGTCGGCGGCGACGAGGTATCCTATGGGCGGCGGCTGTCAGACGGCCGGACCTATCGCGAGGAGCTGCTGAAGGAAGTGAAGATCGACCCCGCGCGGGTCCATTTCCTGGGCCGTATTCCCTATTCCGGCTTCGTGAAGGTGCTGCAGCTCTCCTCGGCGCATGTCTATCTGACCTACCCCTTCGTGCTGTCCTGGTCGATGCTGGAGGCAATGTCGGCCGGCTGCCTGATCATCGGCTCCTCGACGCGCCCGGTGATGGAAGCGGTCGAGGATGGCAAGAACGGGCTGCTGGTGGATTTCTTCTCGCCCACCGGCGTTGCCGATGCGGTGGACCGGGTGCTGGACCATCCCGACCGGATGGCGGCGCTGCGCCGCGCGGCGCGGCAGACCATCGTGGACCGGTATGACCTGGCCAGCATCTGCCTGCCGGCACAGCTGGGCCTGATCGACACGCTGGTTGCCGGCAAAACCCCGGCCCTGGACCTGGCGGCCGGCAAATCACCGGCGCTCACCGCCTCCTGATCGGGGTCTGGCCGGGGCGTAGGGCTCCCCGGGCTTACGGCTCGCGGAAGGCCCGCCGCATGCTGTCGGTCAGCGGTTCGATCATGTAATTCAGCGGCGTGCGCGGGCCGACCTTGATGAACACCTCGGCCGGCATGCCGGGCTGCAGCTCGACATGGGCGAGGTTGGCCAGCGCATCCTTGTCGATCAGGATTTTAGCCAGGTAATAGGGCGCGCCCGACCGTTCATCGACCAGCCGGTCGGCGGAGACCGTCACCACCTCGCCGGGCACGTTCGGCGTATTGCGCATCTTGAAGGCGGTCAGCATGACATCGGCTTCCTGGCCGACCGTCACATTATCGATATCCTCCGGCCGCACCTGCGCTTCCAGCACGAGTTCCTCACCGGACGGCACGACCTCCATGATCGTCTCGCCGGGGCGGATCACGCCGCCGATGGTGTGCGCGCGCAGCCCGACGACATAGCCCGAATGCGGCGCCCTCAGCTCGATGCGGTCCACGATGTCGCGCGCCGCCGTGAAGCGTTCGCGCAGGTCGAAAATCTGCGCCTCCGTCTCGCGATGCTGGCGCGCCACTTCCTCACGGAACTGGTTCTGGATCGAGATGATCTGCAGCCGGGTCTCGCCGATGGCCTGCTGCTGGCGGGCGATATTACCGCTGAGCCGGGCATTCTCGCCTTCCAGATCTGCCACCGCACGCTGCAGCGCCAACAGTCGCGGCCGCGCGACGAGGCCGCGCGAGACCAGATCCTGAATGCCGTTAATCTCGTCCTTCAGGATGGCCATCTGCCGGACGTTCGCCGCGCGCTCCTCGGTCAGGCCCTTGATCTCCTCCCGAAGCTGCAGGATGCGGCTTTCCAGAACCTCCACCTGGCCCTTGATCGCATCGCGCCGCGCCTCGAACAGGGTGATCTGGCCCTGGATGGCATCCGCCACCTCAGGCTCGACAAGGCGATCAAGCAGGCCTTGCGGGAAGTCGATGCCCTCCGCGCCAGTCCGCTCCGCTGTCAGGCGCGCCTCCAGGGCAAGCGCCGCGTCAAGCTGGCCGCGCACGATCTGGAAATTGGCCTGAGGCCGGATCGGGTCGAGGCGCAGCAGCACCTGGTCCTTCTCCACCTTGTCGCCATCGGAAACCAGGATGTCGGCGACGATACCGCCTTCGAGATGCTGGATCGCCTTCCGGTTACCCTCGACCGCGATGACACCGCCGGCAACGACGGCACTGTCGAGCTGCGCGACCGCCGACCACAGACCAAAGCCGCCGAACATCACGCCGATGATGATCATACCGGCCAGGATGGGGCCGCGCGCATTGGTCTGCAGTTCAGGGAAACCCTGGGCGTCGGAGGCGCCTTTTCCCGTCCGGGCATTACCGGGAAGGGCATTACCGGGAAGGGCATTACCGGGAAGGGATGGGGTTTTGGCCATGATGGATCGATCTTCCGGTTATGCTATTTGCTGTCGCTGGCGGGCTGGGCCGGCTCGTCGCCGCCCTGCGCATCCGTCTTCTGGTCGGTAGCAGCGATACGGGGGCGAGCAGCGGCTCGGCCTGATACCGGCGCGGCTGCGGTACCGCCCACCGGCCGGGTCAGGCGCGCCAGCACATCGGCGCGCGGGCCAAACATCTCGGGCAGGCCATCGCGCAGGAACAGCACCTTGTCGACCACGGACAGGATGCTCGGGCGGTGCGCGACAACGACGACCGTCACGCCCTGCTGCTTCAGCTGCACCAGGGTCTGGCGCAGCGCCTCCTCGCCATCGCTGTCGAGATTGGAATTGGGCTCGTCCAGTACCAGGAAGCGCGGATTGCCGAACAGGGCGCGCGCGAGCCCAAGGCGCTGGCGCTGGCCGCCGGACAGCGAGGAGCCGCTTTCGCCGATCTCCGTCTCGTAGCCCTTGGGCAGCTGCAGCACCATGTCGTGCACGTCGGCCTTGCGGGCGGCCTCAATGATCTGCTCCGGCTCGGCGTCCTGGAAGCGGGCGATATTCTCCTTCACCGTGCCGCCGAACAGCTCCACATCCTGCGGCAGATAGCCGACATACTGGCCAGCATCCTCGCGGTCCCAGGTGGCCAGATCGACGCCATCCAGACGCACCGTGCCGGCGACGGGCAGCCAGGCACCGGCGAGGATACGCGCCAGGGTGGACTTGCCGGCTGCGGACGGACCGATGATGCCCAGGCTCTCGCCCGGCTCCAGCCCGAAGGAAACGCCCTTAAGGATCGGCTTGCCGCCGGGATGGCCGAACACGACCTTGTCCACCATCAGCTTGCCCTTGGGAGCTGGCAGCGGCATGGCCGGCGGCTTCGGCGGCGCCTTGGCCAGCAGATCCTTGATCCGGCCATAGGCGGAACGCGACTGGATGAACTGCCGCCACACGCCGATTGCCTGTTCGACCGGTGCCAGCGCGCGGCCCATGATGATGGAGCCGGCGATCATCACGCCCGGCGTGATCTCGTGCAGCAGCACGTAATAGGCGCCGACCGCCAGGATGGCGACCTGAAGCCCGAAGCGGAAGGCACGGCTGGCGCCGGTGATCGAGCCCGCCCGGTCGCTGGCGATGGATTGCAGCGAGAGCGCGGCATCATGCATGCCCTGCCACTTGCGCCGCACGCCGCCGATCATGCCCAGCGACTGCACGACTTCGGCATTGCGCCGGCTGGTCTCGGCAAAATCATTAGCGCGCGAGGCATACATGCCGGCAAGGCGCAGCGGATCGCGGGTCCGCAGTTCCGTTGCCAGCGCCAGCGAGAACAGGATGATCGCGCCGATCACGCCGACCACGCCGATCATCGGGTGGAACAGGAACATGACGAAGATGAAGACCGGCACCCAGGGTGCATCGAACAGCGCGAAAATACCGCTGGTCGTCATGAAGCCGCGCAGCGTCTCCAGATCGCGCAGCACCTGGCCTTCCTGGCCGCGGCCGGACCGGTTGGTGATCTCCAGCAGGGCCTGCAGCAGCCGGCCGCCCATCAGCCGGTCGATACGCGCGCCCATGCGCACAAGAACGCGGCTGCGGATCGCCTCCAGCACGCCCATGACGATCAGCATCACAATGGCGATGATGACCAGCGCGACCAGCGTCTCCTTGCTGCGGCTCTGCAGCACGCGGTCATAGACCTGCAGCATGAACAGCGGTGCCACCAGCTGCAGCAGGTTCACGAAAAAGCTGAATACCGCCGTGGCCATGAGCATGCTGCGGCATTGCTGAATTGCCGCGCCTGCTTCCGTTCTCGCTGTCTGCATTCTGAGTTGTTCGCTTCGTTGCTGTGGCCGCACGCCGCACAGGAGGCTGCCCATAAGGTCGCCCGGTGCCGCTGCCCCGCAGGAGTCCCCTACGGAAGTACAGTGAGTTTATAACCGAGCCGCCGGTTAGCGTAAAGCGATGCGCGGCGAGAGGCCGCAGGGGGATTGCCGAGGCCTATACGCCGAACGCTTCTGCCGTCCCGACGTCACCTGCGCTCAGGCTGGAAACACCGATAATCGTCAGCGTCGCGCCGGCAATCGACAGCGCAACACCGCCTTCCACAGTAGCCTGGCTTTGCAGGGCGGCCGCGATTTCCGCCGCGCTGACGCCCTGAATCGCAACCTTATCCGTTCCCGCGGTAAAATCGGTTACCGTCGGCGCAAGCACGGCACCGGGAAAGCGCTCATCATACCCGCGAAGCACGAACACATCCGCGCCATCCCCGCCGGTCAGCGTATCGCGGCCGAGGCCGGAATAGATCGTATCGTCACCGGCACCGCCGACGATGCTGTCCAGCCCCTTGCCGCCGCGCAGCTCGTCATCCCCAGCCCCGCCCAGGATGGTGTCGCCCTGATTGCCGCCATTCAGGATATTGCCTGCTGTGGTCCCGGTCAGGTCGAGCAGGTCATGCCCCAGTCCGGCAAAGACGGAATCGCTGCCTTCACCACCATAGATCGTGTCATTGCCATCCGTGCCGGTGATGGTGTCGTTGCCGGCGCCAGCCCGCAGCAGCCGGATATCGTCGCTCAGCTGATAGCTCCAGTTCACGACAGGCGGCGTCACCGCGTCGATCTTGTTCTCGATGCCGGTGAAGAAACCCTGATCGTTGTTCTTGCCCGCCGGCATGTTGCTGTCGATGTCGATGCCCACCGAATTCAGCGTCGAGGCCACCACCGAATTGCTGTTCTGGGCGTTCTCGTAAAAGCGATAGGGCAATTGCGCCGCATGGATCGCCTCGGCATGCTGGACCATTGTCGCCCAGACCTCCGCCGGATCGCGCCCCATCAGATCGACATCGGCCTGATTGCGCTCCTCCGGTGTGGCGCTGCCGCGCGCATCGGTACTTTCGGAGAGCAGGATATCGGCCTGGACCAGGATTGTGCCCTGCGGTCCATCGGCGCGAATCACACGCTCGGTCCCATCATCGGCGATGAACACCAGATACAGGTGTTCTGGTTTCGCACCCGCAGGAAGCTGAACCGGCGTTTCCGTCAGCGGCAGGCTTTCAATCACGATTCTGGCCATTTTCCCCTCCCCTATTGACCACCATCAGCAGGGGAAAAGGGTAGCGGGCCACCGCCTTGATGACCACCCCCTAATTAAGAAAAATTCTCAATCGAAATTGAATTCCAGCCCGTCATCCAGCGGTGTCTCGAAGGCATCGGCAAGGGTCGGCTGCCTTTGCTGAAGCTGGGACTGCAGCTGCGCCAGCCTGGACAGCACCGGCAACCGGTTCACCGACAGCAGATGCGTATAGATGAAGGGCAGGGCGCCCGCTTTCCGCAGTTCGAGGAACGCCTCGTCGGAAAGCTGGTTCATCTTCGCCTCGTCGATCCTGAGGATACCGGTCACATCCTGCGCCCCCTGGCCGGCATCCACCTTCATCGGCCAGTCGGCGAACAGCCCATGCCGGTCCAGCAGCGCGCAGAGCCGCGCCGTCGCCTGCCGGTCGCGCTCCAGATGCGTCAGGAAATCCACGACCTGGGCGAACTTGCCGGCGGGCTGGTTCTGATCGTCGAAGAAGGGGTCCGTGCCCTCGCCGTCCGGTGCTTCCAGCAGCAGGCCGCTATCCTCGTCGATGCAGACGACGCGCTGGTCACCCTCGCCTGGCACGAGCGCAAACGGATAGGCGCGCAGCATCGCCGGCACATAGGCGCCGAGCCACCGCCCGTCCGGCGCGATGTAGAAATTCTGCCCCGGCACCAGCGCGCAGATGGCAACCGGCGCCACCTGATCGTTCTGCCGGATGAAACCGATGGGCATATCCGCCGCGGCGCGGGGCAGCTCCACGGCGCAGAGCGGCAGCAGCGCCTCCCCGGCGGCGTACAGATAGCCGGAGAAACCGCGCCAGGCCTTGCCGCCGTGACGTTCGGGCGAGACGGGATGAAGCGATTTGTACATGGTAATCTACTCGGGTTACGGAATAGTGGCCCATTATCTCCTTGTCATTGCCGGGCTTGACCCGGCAATCCAGGGGCCACCGCCTGAGACGCAACAGGCTGGGCACCGCCCCTGGACCCCCGGATCAAGTCCGGGGGTGACATAACGCGTATGTTTGCCCTCCTGCGGCAGACATTCAAGATCAGGCGATGCCCAGCGCGGTCAGCAGCGGCAGGGTCTTGGCGGTGAAGTCGGATTCGCGGGTCTTCAGCTCCGCCAGATTCTCCTCCGGCGTTTCCAGCGTCTTGCCGTCCTTCAGGATGCGCTGGTTCTGCGCCGACAGCACGGACCAGACGAAGCCGGCAATATCCTTCTGGCCCAGCTTGCGCCCCAGCAGCATGAGCTGGGTGAAGCGGTCCACCTGCACACCGGAGCCGATGACCGGGCTGACCAGATAGGCGATGTCGGCACTGGTGCGCGACCGTTCGATCAGCGCCGCGTTCAGCCGGTCGCAATGCGGCTTCGCCTCGCGCGCCGCCTTGTCGTCCAGCGCGGGCGAGGCCTGCCCGCTGGAGGTCAGGATCACCAGCGCCTGCATCACCTTCTGGTAGCCCATCGCCTTGATCGGTTCGGACGCCAGCAGTTCGGCGGCACTCTTCGGCTTGTCGGCCAGCGCATCGGCGATGGGCTCATACACATCGGCCTGCAGATTGACCTCGCCGACCGGGAAACCCGCCTTCAACGCCAGGGAGGGTCGCGGCACGGTCAGCGCGAAGCGTGTGTTGGCCAGCGCCTGCACCTGTTCCTGGGCGGAGAGGCGCAGCAGACCCTTGGCGAAGATGTCGCGGCGGAACTGCTGGTTCACCAGGAAATCGCGCACCGTCTCGCGCACGGCGGGATCGGAGACGCCGGCCAGTAGCTGCTGCTGGTCCACCGTCAAATTCACGATATCGACATGGTCGCCAGCATGGGCCGAGGCCGCGAAAGTCAGCTTCGCCATGCTGAGCTCCCGCGCCACGTCGCAATGGTAGAACAGGTTCCAGTCGCGGTTCATATATTCATGGGCCAGGTAATTGCGGCTATGCTTCTGCATGCCCTCCAGCCGCGTCGCCGCCAGCGGGTTGGCCTTGAAATAGCCGGCATTGGTCTTCTGCATCTGGCCGATGAAGTCCAGCGCGCCATCGATGCGCGCGGCCATCGGCTGTGCTTTGTTGCCCTCCCCCAGCTCGATCATCAGCTTGCGCATCGGCATGGCCGGCGCCCAGCCGGGCAGCACATTATAGGAGATGTAGCAGACCCCGCCCGGCTTCAGCTTCGCATAGAGGAAATCGCGGATCAGCGCCCGGTTCTCCGCGCTGATCCAGCTATAGACGCCATGCAGCGCCACGACATCGAAGGGCGGCAGGTCGGCGGCCAGAAATTCGGCGAAGCTGTGCTCGTAAAACTGGATGTTCTTCAGATTGGCCTGGGCGGCCAGCTTGCGCGCCCCGGCGACATGGGCGGGGTTGAAGTCGGTGGCGTGAACCTCGGCCCCCGGATACGACGCGGCGATCATGGTGGCGGTCAGCCCGTGGCCGCAGCCCAACTCCGCATAGCGCAGGGGCGTGCCGGAGAGTGCCGTTACATCCGCCTGCTTTAGCAGCAGGTTCAGGCGCAGCAGCGCTGGTGCCATCTCCCGATAGACCCCTTGAGAATATTCCAGCTCCGCAACATAGCCAGCCGTCCAGTCGCTCATGCCCATCATCTCCCCTCAGAAATTACGTGGCTACAGGCTTACCCGGCCTTCAGACAAAAAGAAAGGCCCGCCCCCGAAGGGGCGGGCCTAAAGCTAAAACTTGATTTGCCGTTTACGACAGATCGAAGTTCGCTGCAACGAAGGTGCTGGCGTTGTTAACGTCATTCAGCACACCGATCAGCGTAACGTCAGTCGCGTCAATCGCATCGCCGTCAGACTGGTCAACCAGGTACACCTGAGTGTTGGTTGCGCCACGGACCACGACGAAGCCGTTGATTGCCGCATCTGCACCAGTATCGGTGGTAGCGAAGGCCTTACCGGCACCGAACAGCTCGGCGAAGTTGGCCCCGCCGTAGTCCTTGCCGTCGGTGGTCAGGTCGACAACGAACAGGTTGTTGTCGGTGATGGCCGTCGCACCCGTCGCCGAAACCGGGGTCAGGTTGGCAGTACCGGCAGCCTTGGTCAGAGCCGACAGGTTCAGAATGTCACCACCAGAAGCCGTGGCACCGACATTGAAGCCCGTGATCGTGTCCTTACCGGTACCGATGGTGAGGGTATTGGACCCACCGCCGGAGATGTCGATGGTATCATCGCCAGCCCCACCAGTGATGGCATCGTCACCCGCACCAGCAGTGATCACATCATTGCCGTTACCGCCGATGATGATGTCCGCCTTACCGGTACCGGTGATCACCACACCCTGCGCCGCACCAGCGATGCTAACATTCACACCAGCAGTGTTGGCAGAGGCGTCGATCTTCTCGAGCGCGCCGCCTGTCAGAGCCGCGCCGTCAAGGTCAGCCTTGATGTTACCGGTGACGGTCAGGGTGCGGATGTTGGCAACCGTCAGGTCGATCTGGTTGGTATCAGCAGCAACCAGGCCAGTTGTGACGGACGAAGTCGAGTTCACGGTGATGTGTTCAACATTGGCTGCGGTAAGCGTACCGTAGTCAATATCAGCACCAGCGTGAGCGCCCTTCAGCACGATGGTCAGTGCATCGCTCGTCGCACCAGCAGCCGCAGCATCCGTAACGTCAACCGTCAGGGTGTTGCCAGTCGTAGAGAGCTCAACCGAGCTGCCCGACTTGATGCCGCTCAGGGTGTCCGTCGCGGCAGCAGCGAAATCAACGTAGTTGATGTCACCCAGGCGAGAGGCATTGATCGCTGCACCGGCGGCATCCGAGATGGTCAACTTCGTGAAGCCTTCAAAGCCCTTCTTGGCAGCGTCAGTGGCGGTCAGCGCCGTCATCCCGGCAGCGAAGGCAGCCTTCACCTCAAGGGTATTCGTACCCTCACCGCCCTTGATCGACGCGCCATCCTCAACGGTATTGGCGGCGTTCAGGTTGGTGAGCTTCAGGGTGTCATTGCCGGCACCGAGGTCGACCGTGACATCCTTGCTCAGCGCAGCGGCGCCGGCGGCATGTCCCAGCGTAACAGTATCGTCGCCGGAACCGGTGGTCACATTGACCTTCGCCACAGCACTCTCAATGGCCAGCTTACCGGTAGCGGTGGAGCCATTCAGGGTGGTTGCGTTCGCAATCGTCGCGGTGACGGTCAGGTTGCCCGAACCATCGAACGTAACCGTCTTCAGGTCAGTACCGGTCGTCAGAGCGGCAATCTTGTTCGTGCCCGTGGAAGTCACGGCGAAGGTCTCAACACCGCCAGCGGCAGTATTGTTATCCGCACGCACCGCACCGGCATCCGTGGCGCCCGACAGAGCGATCTTAACGGTGTCCGAAGTGCCCGTCAGCGTGCTGGCAGCGAACTGCACAGTCGTGGTCGAGGTGTTGTTCGTCACACCGGTAACACCGACGGTCGCCAGAGCACCGACATTGCTGACAGTGAGGGTGTTCGTGCCGCGATCATTCCAGATCTGCTCCACGCCCGACCAAGAAGCCGCATTAAGCGTCTCGGCAACCGTGGTCTGGACATAAACCTGCTCAATGCTGTTCAAGGTGGCCAGCGGAGCCGTCGTCGCATCAGTGATCGTCAGATTGAAGCGGTCCGTACCAGCACCGCCATTCAGCGAGTCGCCGGTCTGATAGCTCTGCGCACCTTCAGTGGCACCGTTCTGAGCGCCAACGAAGGTATCATCACCGCTGGAACCCGTAAGGGCGTCAATGTTAGTGGTCAGGGTGTACGTCTGGCCCGGATTATTCTCCGGAATGCCAGCCTCGGTGGTCACATTCGCCGAGGTCAGCGAGGTCAGACCGGTTCCCTTCACGACAACGGTCGCACCATTGATCGAGAACTGCACGCCACCATCGACCGTGGTCTGCGCGGTCAGCGCCGTGGTGATCTCGTCAGCGGTCGCACCCTGGATGGCGATGGTATCGGTGCCAGCCACGAAATCGGTGATGGTCGGGCGCTTCAGCGCGCCCGGGAAGTTCGGGTCATCGCCACGCACGACGAACACGTCGGCACCGTCGCCGCCGGTCAGCGTGTCCTGGCCGAGGCCAGAATAGATGGTGTCGTCGCCAGCACCGCCGACGATCGAGTCATGACCCTTGCCGCCGCGCAGCACATCGGCGCCGTCACCACCTTCCAGCGTGTCGGCATTCATGCCGCCCTGCAGCGTGTCGTTGCCGGCGCCACCGATCAGGTAGTCATTGCCGTCGCCGCCATCGATGTCGTCGGCACCCTCGGCACCGTTCAGCGTGTCATTGCCGCCCAGGCCACGGATGGTGTCATTGCCGAGCCCGCCGTTCACGATATCCGCATCGGCAGTGCCGACGAGGAAATCGCTGGCGTCCGTACCAGTGATAGTTGCCATTACTAATAGCTCCCTTAGTTTTCCCTGGTTCCCCTGGTGGCGTGACGGTTATCCGCCCTTGGCCCCCTAGCTTCCCCAACTTACGAGCAGGCTCGCGCCGCCCAACCTACTGTTAGAACACCGCTGCCGGCGACATCCCTGAACTCGCCAGGCGGTGGACGCAGTTACAGCGCTTGTTCAAACGCCCACCGGTTTTACCCGTTGTCGCGCCCATCGCCAAGAGGCAAATGCCAGCCCGGCCACGATAAATAGCGGTAAGCGCAGTTGCGTTGCATATATGCAACAAATCAGGCAATGGGCCGTGATATATCCGGCTATGGCAGAATTCGTTCGGCAGGCCGCTTATATCCGTCAGTAAGGAATTCGTCAAGAACGGTTCCTTTCCGGTCATTCATCGCCACCGATGGCTAACCTGAACGGAATACACATTGTGATGTCGGATTTTTATCTGTGTTTTTCTTGCTCGACGTTCTGAAAATTACTTGTACAGTGACTTTCTAACCAGAAATGACTGTCTGACTCCGGGCCATTTGACGGTGCTGCATTTGCGGCAACTCTATCAGTCTTGGCTGGTTTTCTTACCATGCCACCGCAACGGTAGGGCGCTTGTCCCTGAAAAGACGGGGGAAAATGGGAGCGGGGCGCTTTCTTCTCCTTCTGTCACCCCCGGGCTTGACCCGGGGGTCCAGGGGCGGCGCTTTGCCTGTAACGTCTCGGGCCGTGGCCCCTGGATTGCCGGGTCAAGCCCTGCAATGACAATGAGTGAGAGCATCCCCTACTCCGCCCCCCTACTCCGCAAAGGCGATGGTGATGCGGCGGTTCTGTTTGCCCTTGTTCTCGATCTTCGCGACGGCAAGCTTACCGATCTCCCCGGTGCGCGCGACATGGGTGCCGCCGCAGGGCTGCAGATCGACCGCGTCGCCCGCCACCGAGATCAGCCGCACCGTGCCCGCCCCCATCGGCGGCTTCACCGAGAGCGTACGCACCAGCTCCGGCTGGGCCGCCATCTCGGCATCGGTGATCCAGCGGGCGCTGACCGGATGGTCGGCGGCAATCAGCGCGTTCAGTTTTTCCGCCAGCTCCTCCTTGGTGAAGGTGACTTCCGGCAGGTCGAAATCCAGCCGGCCCTTGTCGGCGGCGACCTGCCCGCCGGTCACGTCGCCCGGCACGCTGGCGCACATCAGGTGCAGCGCCGTGTGCATGCGCATGTGGCGGTGCCGGCGCTCCCAGTCCAGCACGGCCGTCACCGCATCGCCGGGGGCCAGTGCGGATGCCGCCTCCGGCTCTTCAGGGACATGCAGGATTCCCGTTTCGCCCTTGCGCGTGTCGGCTATCCGGAGCGTCCGCCCGTCCGCCAGCCGCAACTCACCGCTGTCGCCCGGCTGGCCGCCGCCCATCGGATAGAAGACGGTGCGGTCCAGAACGATGCCCTCCGGCCCGGCCGAGACCACAATGGCGGTGCAGTCCTTCAGGTAGGAATCGGTGCGGAACAGTTCCTCGGTCATGCGGTCCTCCTTTATTGGAGGCAATTATAGCGCCCTGTCCGGAGGGGTACAGGCGGGCGTACTTACTTTAATTGTCACCGGTACATTTTTACGATTGTCGCAATTTCATGCGCTTTGTACCGTTACGCTATGAGCAAGTGGCACCCTGACATAGCGACAATCCCCGGCCCGCGCTACCGCGCCATCGCCGAGGCCATCGCCCGCGATATCGAGGCCGGCCGGCTCGTGCCCGGCGACCGGCTGCCGACGCACCGCGACCTCGCCTATCTGCTGGGGGTGACGGTCGGCACGGTGACACGCGCCTATGCCGAGGCGCAGCGGCTGGGGCTGCTGGTCGGCGAGGTCGGGCGCGGCAGCTTCATCGCCCAGCGCGCGCCCGCCGATGCGCTGTACCACGCGCCGCCGGAGCGCGACGGCACCATCGACATGAGCCTGAATTACCCGCCCGCCGAACCGCTGTCGGAGGCAGCGCTGCGCGACAGCCTGGAAGCGCTCTCCCGGCGCAACGACCTCGGGCACCTGCTGCCCTATGGCGATTTCGATGGCCCGCAGGGGGTCCGCGAGGCGGTGGCGGCGTGGCTGGGCCGGCAGCACCGCTTCCCGGTCGAGCCCGAACGGCTGGTGCTCACCTCCGGCGGGCAGCATGCGATCAGCGCCGCCATTGCCGCTGTCGCCGAGCCGGGCGATGTGGTGCTGTGCGGTGCCTTGACCTGGACCGGCATCCGCGCCATCGCAGAGATGATGCGGCTGCAGCTTCGCGGCCTGGCGATGGATGGCGAGGGCGTGCTGCCGGAGGCCTTCGATGTCGCCTGCCGCACCCTGTCGCCCAAGGCGCTGTACCTGATCCCGACGCTGCAGAACCCGACCGGCACGATCATGGGCGAGGGACGGCGCGCCGCACTGGCCCATATCGCCGAACGCTACAGCGTGCCGATCGTCGAGGACGATATCTACGGCTTCCTGGCGCCGGATGCGCCCGCCCCCATCGCCACCCGCGCGCCGGAGCAGGTGCTGTATCTGACCAGCCTGTCGAAGAGCCTGGCACCTGGCCTGCGCATCGGCTGCCTGTCCGCACCGCGGCGCTTCCATCCGCGGATCATGGCGGCGGTGCGCGCCACCACCTGGATGGTGCCGCCGCTGATGGGCGAGATCGCCGCCGACTGGATCAACAGCGGTGTCGCCGACACCATCGCCGAGAACCGCCGGCAGGAAACCGCGCGACGCCAGTCCATCGCGCGGTCCGTGCTCGGCCCGCTCGCCGGGGATGCCGCGCCACAGGCCTATCATCTTTGGGTCAGGCTGCCCGCCCCCTGGCGCGCCACCGACTTCGTCGCCGAGGCCCGCCAGCGCGGCGTGCTGATCGCCCCGACCGAGGTGTTCGCGGTCGGCCGCCGTCACGAGGAGGAGGCGGTGCGCATCTGCCTCGGCTCGCCGGCCAATGCGGATGCCGTGCGTCAGGGGCTGGACATCCTGCGCGAGCTGATCCCGCAGGCCGCCGACACACGCTATCTCGCCGTCGTCTGATTCCACCACCGAAACCCGGAGTCCCGCCTATGGACGTGAAGCCCGTAACCCTGTCCGGCCAGCATGTGACATTGATGCCGCTGTCGATGGAGCACCTGCCGGGGCTGGCCGAGGCCGGCAGGGAGCCGGCGCTGTGGCTCTACTCGCCGACCGCGGCCACCGGCATCGATGGCATGCGCGCCTATCTGCAGGAAGCGCTGGACGGCCAGGCGGCGGGCACGGCGCTGCCCTTCACCACGGTGGACAAGGCCAGCGGCCGCATCGTCGGCTCCAGCCGCTTCGCCGCCATCGACCGCAAGAACAGGCGGCTGGAAATCGGCTGGACCTGGATCGATCCTGCCTTCCAGCGCAGCCATGTGAACACGGAGGCGAAGATGCTGATGCTGCAGCACGCCTTCGAGGTGCTGGGCTGCATGCGCGTGGAGTTCAAGACCGACCAGCTGAACGTGAAGTCGCAGACGGCCCTTGGCCGGCTGGGCGCGGTGCAGGAAGGCATCTTCCGCAAGCATATGATCATGCCGGACGGACGCATCCGCCACTCGGTCTATTTCAGCATCCTCGACGAGGAATGGCCGGCGGTCAGGACGCGGCTGAGCGAGCGGCTGGCACGGGGCGGCTTCGGTAGCTGAGCGACGGTGCCGTACCATCCTCCGAGGCCTCGAAGCGGATCACGCAGTCGCGGCCGCCCCGCTTGGCGGCATAGAGCGCCCGGTCAGCCTGGGAAATCGCTTCCTCGATCATGTGCATGGCAGGCTGGGCCTCGGCCACGCCGATGCTGATGGTGGCACTCAGCATTGCGCCATCGAACGGAACCTCGACCGCCGCGAAGCGCCGGCGCAGATTCTCTGCCAGCGCCGCGGCACCATCCATGCCGGTATCGGGCAGCAGCACACAGAACTCCTCCCCGCCATAACGGCAGGGCAGGTC
This sequence comes from Oceanibaculum sp., assembly GCF_022449305.1. Classification (NCBI taxonomy): domain Bacteria; kingdom Pseudomonadati; phylum Pseudomonadota; class Alphaproteobacteria; order Rhodospirillales; family Oceanibaculaceae; genus Oceanibaculum; species Oceanibaculum sp. The sequence goes on from NZ_JAKUSO010000022.1 coordinate 39,430, forward strand.
GCTGCGGCGCAGCCCCGCCCGCAGCTCGTCGGCAAAGGCGGCCAGCACCGCATCACCCGCATCATGGCCCCTGGCGTCGTTGATCTTCTTGAAATGGTCGAGATCGATCATCAGGACCGACAGCGGCGAGCCCTGCCGCAGCGCCCGCGCGAAATGCCGGCGCGCCTCATCCATGAAGGCGCGGCGGTTCAGCAGGCCGGTCAGATCGTCATTCATCGCCATCCGGCGCAGATTCTCGTGCAGCCGTTCGGTCGCCATCAGCAGGCAAGCGATCGGCACGGCGACAATCATCAGACAGGCCTCGTAGAACACCGCCGTCTGCACGGCATTCACTTCCAGCAGATTGTCGCCGGCACCCCAGACGGCCACGACCAGAAAACGGGTCCATTGCGATGTGCCATGGATCAGCTGCAGCACGCCCATCACCTTCACCGGCGCGCTGCCACGCGCGGCACCGGGCCGGAAATGCTCATAGGCCGTGGCCATCGCCATCAGGCCGAGATAGAAGGCGGATATCAGCACCCGCGCGCGATAATCGAAATCGGCGAAGATGAAATAGGCCATCGCCAGAATCGCCAGCGCTGGCGCAGCCATGAACAAAATGGAGGGGCGCGGCCGGCCGAGGAAATTGCGCGACCCCCACAGCAGCATCAGGGCCGCAGTGCAGAAGGCCATATTGCTGCCCAGCAGCAGCCAGGAAACCTGGCCTGTGGGGTTCAGGACGATCAGCAGCAACCCCAGCGCGTTCAGCAGATAGGTCCAGACCCAGTAGCGCAGCGCCTGGATATCGCGGTTGAATCGCCAGGAGGCGGCAAAGGTCACGGCAGCCGTGATTGCCATTCCGAAGGCCACCAGGACCAATGTGCGCGTATCCAGGATCATCTTGTGCCGGACTGCAAACAGAAAGCGATGGAATGTACACTCCATCGCCTTTCTAACACTCGAAGAATTACTAAAAGATAAAAATCGAGATTTTTAACATCGGAAAATCCTAATCCGGAATTTTAGAGAAGTCTGCTGTTCCCTTGCCACAGGGATGCGCATGGTTCAGCGGCCCGCTGCCCTTGCCGAAGCCCGGTGCGGTCCGCAGCGCCTCCCGCAGATAAGCACGCGCGCGTTCCACCGCCTTCTGCATGTCCAGCCCCTGGGCGAGGCCACAGGCCAGCGCCGAGGCCAGGGTGCAGCCGGTTCCGTGATTGCTGTTGTTATCGATCCTGCTGGCGCTCATCACATGGGTGCCGGTCTGCGTCACCAGCAGGTCGGTCACCGTATCGCCGGGCATATGCCCGCCCTTCATGAGGACGGCCTGCGGCCCCAGCGTCAGCAGCATCTGGCCGGCATGGTGCATGTCGTCGGTATCGCGGATGGTCATGCCGGTCAGCAGCTCCGCCTCCGGCACGTTGGGCGTCAGAACCGTCGCGCGCAGGATCAGGTCGCGCTTCAGCACGTCCATCGCCGTCGGGTCAAGCAGCCGGTGCCCGCTCTGCGAGACCATTACCGGATCGACCACCAGCGGCACATCCTTGGCCAGGCTATCCAGTTCTGCACAGACCGCCTCGATCACCGCCGGCCGGTGCAGCATCCCGGTCTTCACGCAATCGGCACCGATATCCTGCAGCACCAGCTGCATCTGCTGGCGTATGAAATCGACCGGCACCTCGTGGATGCCGAACACGCCTTGCGTATTCTGCGCGGTCAGCGCGGTAATCGCGGTCATGGCATAGCCATTCAGGGCCGTAACCGTCTTGATGTCGGCCTGGATACCGGCCCCGCCGCCGGAATCCGAGCCCGCCACGATCAGCACGCGTCCGCGCATGAGCCTACCCCGCGACCTTCTGGCCGGCGGTTTCCCGCACAGCCGCGACGATGTCGTCCACGATCCGGTTGATCAATGCCGCATCCTCCCCTTCCGCCATGACCCGAATGACGCTTTCCGTACCGGATTTGCGGATCAGCAGCCGCCCCTGCCCGGCCAGTTCCGCCTCCCCCGCCGCGATGGCATCGCGCACCGGCTTTTCCTCCAGCGGCGCGCCCGTGCCATAGCGCACATTCTTCAGCACCTGCGGCAGCGGCGTGAACACCCGCGCCACCTCCGACAGGGGCCGCGCCGATTCCACCAGCACCGCCAGCACCTGCAACGCCGCGATCAGACCATCACCGGTCGTCGCGTAGTCGCTCATGACAATATGTCCGGATTGCTCGCCGCCAAGGTTGTAGCCCTCGGCACGCATCCGCTCCACCACATAGCGGTCGCCAACGGCGGTCCGCACCAGCGCAAGGCCGAGCCCCGCCAGATAACGCTCCAGCCCCAGATTGGACATGACGGTCGCAACCACCCCACCGCCCTTCAGCAGGGCGTTGGCATGCCAGAAGGAGGCGATCAGCGCCATCACCTGGTCGCCATCGATGATCTGGCCCTTCTCGTCGCAGACGATCAGCCGGTCGGCATCGCCATCCAGCGCGATGCCGAGATCGGCCTTGTGCTGCAGCACCGCGTCGCGCATCGCCTGCGGGGCGGTGGCGCCGCACTTGTCGTTGATGTTGAAGCCGTTCGGCTCCACCCCGATGGGAATGACGTCGGCGCCCAGCTCGAACAGCACGCGCGGGGCCACCTTGTAGGCCGCCCCCTGCGCGCAATCGACGACGATCCGCAAACCATCGAGCCGGCTGCCCCGGGGAAAGGTGTTCTTCACGAATTCGATATAGCGTCCGCCTGCATCTTCCAGCCGGCGCGCCCGGCCCAGCTTGGCGGGTTCGGCCAGATACATCTCCGGCCCGATCTCGATACGCCGCTCGATCTCCAGCTCGACCTCGTCGGACAGCTTGAAACCGTCCGGCCCGAACAGCTTGATGCCGTTATCCTCGAAGGGATTATGCGAGGCCGAGATGACGACGCCGAGATCCGCCCGGAAGGAGCGTGTCAGCATGGCAACGGCCGGCGTGGGCATCGGCCCGACCAGCACCACATCCATGCCGATGGCGATGAAGCCGGCGGTCAGCGCCGGTTCCAGCATATAGCCCGACAGCCGCGTATCCTTGCCGATCACCGCCAGCGGGCGGTGTCCGCCGCGCTGGCCGATGAACTGACGCCCGGCCGCCATCGCCACCTTCAGCGCGATTTCCGGCGTCATCGGATGGGTATTGGCAGTGCCGCGAATGCCGTCGGTGCCGAACAGTTTTCTCGTCATGGCGCGCGGTATATCCGAAGCGGGTGATGAACACCAGAGAATAGCCGAGAACGCGGCAATTTGCAGGCGGGATGAGGGAGGAGGCGGAGAAGCCAGCTCAATCGGCTATGGCCCCGGCAATGGCCAGTGCCTGCCGTGTCTCGTCCACATCATGAACGCGGATCATCTGCACGCCCTGCCGCGCCCCTTCCAGCGCCGCTGCCAGCGAGCCCGGCACACGCCGCTTCGGCTCCTCGCCGCGCGACAGCTTGCCGATGAAGCCCTTGCGCGAGACACCCAGCAGCACCGGGCAGCCAAGGCCGTGGAACAGCGCCAGATGCGACAGCAGCTCCAGATTGTGCCGGACCGTCTTGCCGAAGCCGATGCCGGGATCGATGGCGATGTGGGACAGCGGCAGGCCGGCGGCAAGGCAGGCCTCCACCCGCGCTTCCAGATAGTCGTAGATATCCAGCGGCGCGAACCGGTAGTCGGGGTCGTTCTGCATTGTCTGCGGCGTGCCACGCATATGCATCAGGATGGTCGGCGCCTGCCGTGCCGCCACCAGATCGAGGCTGCCGGTATCGCCGGTCCCTGGATCGCCGGTAAGCGCGGTGACGTCATTCACGATACCGGCCCCGGCGTCCAGCGCTGCCGCCATGACAAAGGCACGGCGGCTGTCGATGGAAATCGCTGCGCCTGAGCCCGCCAGCGCCCGGATCACCGGTACCACGCGGGCCTGCTCCTCATCCGCCGGCACCTCGGCGGAACCGGGGCGTGTCGACTCACCGCCGATATCCAGAATCGACGCCCCGGCCTCAGCCAGCGCCTGTGCCTGCCGGATCGCCCTGTCGGGGTCCAGGAAATCGCCGCCATCGGAGAAGCTGTCAGGCGTTACATTGACCACGCCCATGATCTGCGGCCGGTCCATCGCCAGCCCGGCAAAGTCCGGCCGCGGCATGGACAAGCGAGCGAACCAGGCCTCGACCTTGTCGGTCAGCCCCTCATCCGCCGCCCAGTCGCGCAGCTGCAAGGGCGTCGCGGCGATGGCGGTAATCCGGCCATCCGCGCGCCGCAAATAAAGATCGGCAAGGCTGAAGGCCCGCGCTGCCCCGGCAAGCCGGATGGCGAGGCCCGCCGCGATGGAAGCCTCCGCCGCCTCGCCCTCCAGCAGGCCGAGCGGTCGCAGATAGAGCCGGTCGGTGGAATCGGCGAGGCCTCGCCGCAGCGAGGCCTCCCGTTGAAACGATGCCGTCACTTCAGGATCGTCAGGCGCCGGGCTGGGGTTCCGGCTCCAGACCGCCGGGTGCGCCGCCGCTGTCGGTGGTGGGCACCGAGGTGCGCCGGCCGCCCGGCTTGCTGCCGCCATCCTCGCCGCTGTCGCGGACAACCGGCTGGCCAGCCAGCAGTGCCTTGATCTCCTCGCCGGACAGGGTCTCGTACTCCAGCAGCCCCTTGGCCAGCTTGTGCAGATCGTCCAGATGTTCGGTCAGGGTCTTGCGCGCCGACGCGTAGGTATCGTCCACGATGCGGCGGATCTCATCGTCGATCACCTTGGAGGTCGCGTCGGAGACCGGCTTGCGCTGCGCCACCGAGTGGCCCAGGAACACTTCCTGCTCCGGCGCTTCATAGGCGAGGAAGCCCAGCTTCTCGCTCATGCCCCATTCGGTGACCATGCGCCGCGCCACGTCAGAGACCATCTTGATGTCGGACGAGGCGCCAGTGGTGATCTTCTCCTCGCCGAAGATCAGCTCCTCGGCGATGCGGCCGCCAGCGGCAACCTTCAGATCGTCCAGCAGCTTGGCCTTGGAGATGGAGATGCGGTCGCCTTCCGGCAGGCGCATGACCATGCCCAGCGCCCGGCCACGCGGGATGATGGTTGCCTTGTGGATCGGGTCGCTCTCCGGGCAGTGCAGCGCCACGATGGCATGGCCGCCCTCGTGATAGGCGGTCAGCTTCTTCTCCTCGTCGGTCATGATCATGGAGCGGCGTTCCGCGCCCATCATCACCTTGTCCTTGGCGGCCTCGAACTCGGCCATACCGACGACGCGCTTGCCCCGGCGGGCGGCCATCAGCGCACCCTCGTTCACCAGGTTGGCGAGGTCTGCACCGGAGAAGCCGGGCGTGCCCCGCGCAATGACGCGGGCATCGACATCGCCGGCCAGCGGCACCTTGCGCATATGGACCTTCAGGATCTTCTCGCGGCCCAGCACGTCCGGGTTCGGCACCACCACCTGACGGTCGAAGCGGCCCGGGCGCAGCAGCGCCGGGTCCAGCACGTCCGGCCGATTGGTGGCGGCGATCAGGATTACGCCCTCATTCGCCTCGAAGCCGTCCATTTCAACCAGCAGCTGGTTCAGCGTCTGCTCGCGCTCGTCATTGCCGCCGCCAAGGCCGGCGCCGCGATGACGGCCGACCGCGTCGATTTCGTCGATGAAGATGATGCAGGGCGCGTTCTTCTTGCCCTGTTCGAACATATCGCGCACACGGCTGGCGCCGACGCCGACGAACATCTCGACGAAATCGGAGCCGGAGATAGTGAAGAACGGCACATTGGCCTCGCCGGCGATGGCGCGGGCCAGCAGCGTCTTACCGGTGCCCGGAGGGCCCACCAGCAGACAGCCCTTCGGGATCTTGCCGCCGAGGCGCTGGAACTTCTGCGGGTCACGCAGGAATTCGACGATCTCCTCCAGCTCCATCTTGGCTTCGTCGATGCCGGCGACATCCTCGAAGGTGACGCGCCCGGTCTTCTCGGTCAGCAGCTTCGCCTTCGACTTGCCAAAGCCCATGGCCCGGCCGCCGCCGCCCTGCATCTGGCGCATGAAGAAAATCCACACGCCGATGAACAGCAGCATCGGGAACCAGGAGATCAGGATGCCGAGCAGGCCGGACATGCCCTCTTCCGGTGGCTGCACATTGATGCGCACACCGTGCTCGCGCAGGCTGGTGACCATGTTCGGGTCATTCGGCGGCGTCACGGTGTTGAAGGCCCGGCCATCGGTGAAGTGGCCGCTGATGGTGTTGCCCTGAACAGTGACGTCACGCACCTGCCCGTTCTCGACCTCGTTCAGGAAGTCGGAAAAGGCGAGGCTGGAATAGGGCGTCCGGGTGGACGAACTCTGGAACAGGTTGAACAGCGCCACCAGCAGGACGCCGATTATGATCCAGAGTGCGAGATTCTTACCGAAATTGTTCACGACCTAGCCATCCTCAAATAGGCGCATGCGGGCTGTACCAGCCGGCTTCATCCCCGTCCAATTCCCTTTGGGGCGCTTTTGCAGCACCCCTCATGAGATAACGCTCGGCACCGGCTCCGCAACCGCAAAATCCGCACCGGCCAATGGAGGGGTAGCCGGAAAGGGATAAATAGCGTCCGAGGCGGGCAAGCCAAGCCGCATTCTAGACTCATTCAAATGGGGGAGTGCATCGCGCCCTTCAAGCGCTTCCGCACCAGCCCGCGCGGTTTCCCGCGTCAGGCGGATCCTGTCCTGCCCGCCGCGCCGTTCCGGGCGCAGCAGGCAGCCGCCCAGCGTCACCGACCGTTCCAGCGGGCCGGCGCCAAATTTGTCCCACAGAAGGTCCAGCCGCGCCTGCCGGGGCGGATAGGGCTGGCCGCCGACATGCATCAGGCAGCGCACCAGCGCCTGACGGCCCACCGCCGGCTCTGCCTCAGCCAGACCTGCGCGGTCCAGCGTCAGGGCGCGCGCCGCCGGCTGCGCCACGACAACCCGCGCCAGCAGACGGGCCACGGCACGGTCCTGCGCACGGCGTGCACGCCCGAGACGGGCGGCATCGGCCAGCAGCGATGCCTGCCGCGCCGGGTCTTCCGCCAGCGCCCGGCGGGCGCGGACGCGCGTAAAGCGCGCATCCCGATTGGAGGGGTCCTCGATCCAGCCCTGCCCGACCTGTTGCAGATAGGCACGGAGTTCCTGACCGAAAACAGTCAGCAGCGGCCGCAGCAGCCGGCAGAAGGGGCGCTCGACGATGGATGCCATACCGGCAAGACCGGTCGGGCCGCTGCCGGCCTCCTGCCGCAGGATCAGTGTTTCCGCCTGATCCCCGGCGTGATGGGCGAGCAGCAGGTGCAGGATGCCTTCGGCGGCGCAGAAATCCTCCAGCAGCCGGTAGCGGGCCTCCCGCGCGGCGGCCTGCAGGCCAGTCCGGGGCTTTTCGCCCTGCCAGGCCAAAGTGTGGTGAGGAATGTTGTGGGCCGCCAGCCAGCCCGCGACCTGCCGGGCCTCATCCGCCGAGTCCGGACGCAACCCGTGATCCACGGTCAGGCCGATGGCACTGCCGCCCCGGAGCCGCGCCCATCGGTCCGTCAGCAGCGTCAGCGCCAGGCTGTCGGCACCGCCGGAAACCGCGATAGCAAGCCGGGGGGCGGGTTCGAAACCGCCCAGCCGGTCGAGACAGTCAAGGAAACGCTGTTCCAGCCCGATTACGGGCATTTCAGCTTCTGGCGCTCCAGCTCGGCGCGGCGCTTCACGCTCTGCGCGGCGTTCGGATACTGCTTGGTTAGTTCGCTGAAGGCGACGCAGGCATCCTGCTTGCGGTTCAGGTTCGACAGCGACAGGCCCAGCTTCAAAAGGTTATCCGGCGCCTTGGCGTTTTTCGGATAGGTCTCGAAGCCATGGGCGAAGGCCACCGCCGCCTGCTCGAACTGGCCGCGCACATAATAGGTTTCTGCCAGCCAATACTGCGCATTGCCGGCCAGCTCGTGATTCTTGTTCTTGTCGAGGAAGGCCTTGAACTGCTGTTCGGCAGTCGGGAAGTCCTGGCGCACCAGCGTCTGGAACGCCTGGTCGTAAACCTCCTTCGGCGTCGCATTGGCCGGCAGCGCAGCCTGCTGCTGCGCCGGCCGGTTCGCCTCGGCACCGCCAGTTGCCGCCGATTGCGGCAGCGTGCCCAGGGTCTTCGGGCCACGGTCATCCACCGCCTCGCCGCCAGGCGCCCGGTTCGTGGTCGCACCCGGCTTGTCCGGGGCCTGCGGCGCCGGCACCGCGGCACCCTCGCCAGAGACCATCCGTTCCTCCAGCCGGGTCAGCCGGAAATCGATATCGCTGGACAGCTTCTCCATCCGGTCATTGAGGCGCTGGGTCGCGTAGCTGGCCTCCTCGATCCGGCCTTTCAGCTCGGCCAGCCGCGCTTCAAGATCAGTCAAACGGAAATGCAGATTGGAGAGCGCCTGCCCCTCGGCACCGGCAGCAGCCGGAGGCACGCTCCCCGCGGCGCCAGCGGCCGGGCGTTCGCCGCGATAGACATGGCGCTGGAGATCGGAGAGATCCTGCTGCAGCCGGCCGACCTGGTCGATCAGCGAACGCATGTCGCGATCCTGCGCCTGCACGGCGACCGGCGGCAATACAAGGGCGCCCAGCAGCAGAACAAGGGCCGCCGCGCGCGCCGCGCCAGACAACACTGTCTTAGACAGGACGGCACCAAAGCGACGGACCGGATGCGGATGGCGGTTCTGGATCATCGCACTCCCCATTTCGTCTTCAAGCCTGCGATTTTGCGGCAGGATGTTTCAGCCTCAACCGCGCCAAGGGCAAAAATAAGGCGCCGATCCAGCCACTGCCGGATCGACGCCCCATTCTACCTCAAAGGCGCAGGTGGTTAGTTGACCACCAGCACGCCACGACGGTTCTGCGCCCAGGCAGCGTCGTTCGAGCCGAGAACGGCCGGACGCTCCTTGCCGTAGCTGACCGTGGTCAGGCGGCCCGCGTCGATGCCGGAAGCGACCAGCGCGTCCTTCACCGAGTTGGCGCGGCGCTCACCGAGGCCCAGGTTGTACTCGCGGGTGCCGCGCTCGTCAGCATGACCCTCGATGGTGACGCGCACCGACGGGTTGCGCTTCAGCCAGGCGGCCCACTTCTCGACCTGACCACGCTGGTCGGCGCGGACATTGTACTTGTCGAAGTCGAAGAAGATACGGTCGCCAACATTCACGACCAGATCTTCCTGCGAGCCCGCACGCGGGCCGGCCGGCTGGGTCGTGGCAACACCCGAACCGCTGCTCGCACCGCTACCGCCGGCGGCGGCACCAGTTTCCGGAGCAGTTTCGCAAGCAGCAACCAGAAGCAGTGCTGCAAAAACACCAAGAATTTTTGTACGCATTATTTTCGCCCTCCGCGAACGCAATCCCAAAGATTAAGGGGAAAGAACGGTTTCGTGGGTGTCTACTTGATTGCTGGTATCAGTCTCAGATGGAAGTATACCTTCCATATTTCGTTCCAGCTTACAGCTTTTCCCGTAGGAACCCTAGCCCTACACCGACGGGCGCAATATAATTGTGGTATTTCAAGGAATCAAGGGGGACCAAGCGGGGTCCGACGCATCGATCGGCGTAACCACCTCGCGCAGATTCCGCCCGGTGAGGTCGATCGAGTACAGTTTCGCCGTGCCACCCTGCCCCCGTGTGTCCGTCGGAGTCTGGCGGAAGAACATCAGCACGCGGCCGTTCGGCGCCCAGGTCGGGCCCTCATCCAGGAAGCTTTCCGTCAGCAGACGCTCGCCACTGCCATCGGGCCGCATCACGCCGATATAGAACCGGCCGCGATTCATCTTGGTGAAGGCGATCAGGTCGCCGCGGGGCGACCATACCGGCGTTGCATAGCGGCCCTCGCCAAAGCTGATGCGCCGCACATTGCCGCCATCGCCTTCCATGACATAGAGCTGCTGCGAGCCGCCCCGGTCGGAGTTGAACACCACCTGACGGCCATCCGGCGAATAGGAAGGCGAGGTATCGATCGCCGGATCGTTGGTCAGCCGCAGCACCTTCCGGGTGCGCAGATCCATCGCGAAGATGTCCGAATTACCGTTGCGCGCCATGCTCATGATGACGGCATTGCCATCGGGCGAGAAACGCGGCGCGAAGGTCATGCCGGGGAAGTCGCCCAGCACTTCCTGCTGGCCGGTATCGATGTTCAGCAGATAGACGCGCGGCTTGTTGTTGAAATAGGCGAGGTAGGTGATCTCCTGCAGCGTCGGCGAGAAGCGCGGGGTCAGCACCAGCACATTGCCATCGGTCAGGAAGCGATGGTTGGCGCCGTCCTGATCCATTATGGCGAGCTGCTTCTTGCGCCGGTTCTGCGGACCGCTCTCGGCGATATAGACGATGCGTGTGTCGAAATAACCATCCTCACCGGTGATGCGCTTGTAGATCGCATCCGCCACGATGTGCGCCACGCGCCGCCAGTTGGCCGGCACGGTGTAATAGGCAAGGCCGGTCATCTGCTCTTCGGCGAACACGTCCCACAGCCGGAACTCGACCTTCAGCCGTCCGTCCGGCTGCAGGATCGCCGACCCGCTGACCAGCGCCTGCGCGCCGATCACCCGCCAGTCGGCAAAACGCGGCTGCTGCTGCACAGACGCCGCCGTTTGGATGAAGGCCTGCTTGTCGAGCGGCCGGAACAGGCCGGAGCGCTCCAGGTCGGCCGCCACCACCCGGGAGATGTCACGACCGACATCCACACTCTGCCCCTCGCCCTGGAAGTCGGTGATCGCGATGGGCATCGGCTCGGTCACGCCGCGCGTGATGTCGATGCGTAATTCCGCCGAGGCCGGCAGGGCCGTAGCCAGCACCAGCATGCAGACCGCGAAACTTGCCGTGAGGAACCGTCCGATGGTGTTGCCTGAAACAATCATGGAGCCAACATTTCCCTTGGGTTGAAGCTCAAGGTCATGGTCTTCCAGACCTCGAACTTGTCGCGCGGCAGCTTCAGCGGGCTGCAACGCGGGTTCAAGACGGCACGCAGGGCACTTTCCGCCGCCGAGCGGTAGAACGGGTCATTGCCCATCCTGCCGCTGTTGACGATACGGGCCTCGCGGACCGTTGCATCGCTATTCATCACAACGAATATGTCAACAATCAGTTCTTCCGCATAACGCGCGCCGGACGGCACGTTCCAGCATTGCGCGATCTGCTGGCGCACCGCGTCCAGCTCGCTGGCCGACAGGTCACGCGTCGGATCGTTCAGCCGGTTCGTCGGCTGCGCGCGCTCATTCTGTGGTGTGGCCGGTGCCGCCTGCTGGGTCTGCGGGCGCTGCGGGCGCGGCTTGCTGTCCTCCGGCGGAATCTGGTCGCGCATCTTGTTCACGCTCGACAGCAGCGAGGCCAGCCGGTTTTCCTGCTTCGGTTCCGGCTTCTTCTCGGGCTCCGGCTTGGTTTCCGCCGGCTTCACCTTGGGCGGCGTCGGCTTGGCCTGTGGCTTCGGCGGCGGCGGCGTCTCCGGTTTCGGCTCAGCCGTCTTCACCGGTTCCGGCTTCGGTTCGACCGCCTAGGCAACCTCCGGC